>CAYQAP010000022.1:13118-32589 GCA_964415515.1 uncultured Gammaproteobacteria bacterium
GTGAGGTTTGATTTGGTGAGGTTTGATTTGCGACTTCGACCCGACAAGGAATTTGTCGATCCGGGCCAGCAACTGCCGCTGGTCACCATCACGACAATAATACAGCGGGCCGGATTCAATTCGTGGCTGACCAGGCAATACAAGTGCCCCCAGGACTCTACCATGGCCTCGAACGTCGCTAATTCGGACCGGCAATACCGGGCTGTCACTGATGCAGGCCAGCAGTGCAGCACCTCGTTTCAGGGGCCGTCGTGGCCCATCTGGGCGCTGAATGCCACCTTGGGGGAAAACCACAATAATTTCCCCTGCTACCAATGCCTGACGAGCCCGGGACATGGCCTTCTCCGGCCGTCCGTGCCGATCCACCGGAATACAACCCACAGCATCGAGTAACCAGCGTAGCCACCAGCGCTGGTATTCCTCACGGGCAATCAAAAAGCGTAACGGCCGGGTCGCCAACGCCAACAGCAAGAGGGGATCCAGCCCGGACAAATGATTACTTACCATCAGCAATCGACCCTCCGGAAACCCCAGTGGTGGTGTTTGCAAGTGATGAAAATGGCGACAGAATAAACGATTAATGCCGTCCAGTCTGTTCAACCAGCCACGCCCCCAATCGACCCGACTAGCACGACCGCCAAGTACGTACAAATAGATCAATAGTACGCAAATCGCTACAACCAGGCCCGCAGTAACATAGGTCAAAACAAGATCCTATGCGGTCTTTTTACCGTACTCATACGCCGCAAAGATCCCTGGAAGTTGCTGCAAAGCTATTTTGCCGAGCGCTGTTTTCGGGATTTCCTCAACCAGTGCGAAGCGCTGAATCTGGTTGGGTTTCGAGGAAATGGCATTGTGTACTTTCAGTGCGTCCCGGGCGGCAATAGCCGGATGCATCGCATCCATAACCAGCACGGCCACGGGTTTCATGTCGACCTCTATTATTGCCGCTTCCTTGACCCCATGAATCCTTTCCAGACGGATTTCCAGTTCTTCAGGATACACATTCTTGCCCGCATCGGTCACAATCAAGCGTTTGCTGCGACCGGTAATCATCACCCGTCCATCTGGATGCTGATGGGCAATGTCACCCGTTGCAAACCAGCCGCCATGCATCACATCAGCGGTTTGCACATCATCAACGTATCCCAGCATGACATTAGGTCCTTTGACCCACAATTCACCATTGCCATTGGCATCCGGCTGCTCAATTCGCACCTCGACATCACGCAGCGGTGGACCGACACTGTCCAGTACGGGATCAAAGGGCCATTGCACACAGATTACCGGTGCAGTTTCGGTAAGGCCATAGCCCTGCATCAGTGGAATACCAAGTTTTCTGAAATAGCCTGAAATCTCCGGATCAAGTCGCGAACCACCACTGACCCAGACATTGATTCGCCCGCCGAGTTGACGTCGCAACGGTGCATTCAACCGGCGGCGCAACCCCATCGGTAACCTGGCCAACAAGTTGACATAAATCCGTAGCGCTGAACTGGCATTCACCCGCTTGTTAAGTCCCTTCATGATGTTTCGGAACAACCTGGGCACAGCAATGACCACCGTTATCTGCTCCTCTTTCATGGCCTGCAGAATTTCTGCAGCTGCCAACACTCTGGGCAGCACAATGGTGGACCCGGACATCAAAGGTAGAATCAGGCCAGCAGTCAGTTCGAAGGTATGGGAAAGAGGTAATAAGGATAAAAACCTATCCTCGGTATTGACGACCGCACGTTCAGCACTGGCAATTGCATTGCTAGTCAAATTCTGATGTGACAAGCGGACGATTTTCGGCGTCCCGAGACTGCCCGAAGTATAGGCTCGCAAAGCCTCGTGGTCACCGCTGGCCATCGCTTCGCACGCACATTCTCTTTTCACGCGCTTGGCTTCGACCTCCATATCGATCAACATTTCATTGGCAAATCGCTCTTTGGCCCCATGAACCAGCATCAGTTTTGGATCCAGTGCGGTCACTGCAGCATCGGTCTCCTGGATGGAATTGCCGGTGTGAATCGGGGTAAGAATGGCACCAATTTTCCAAACTGCGAGTGCCGCAACACCCCATTCCGGTCCATTTGGGGCCAGTACACCCACCTTATCACCGGTGATCAGCCCCCGCTCACGCAGTCGATCAGCCAGATCCAGAGCACACTCGTAAATCTGCCGGTATCGATAAACCCTGCGCTTGCCCTGTGCCAAACGACAGAGCCAAGCGTGTTGTTCCGGTGTTCGTAACAGCGAGTGAGACAACAATTGCCACAAATTATCAGTCATATTGGCCCTTATTTGCGATGGCGACAGAAAAATATCGTTGTAACGGTCCGCGTAGACTATGCCAAGTATACTTTGGACAGGGACAGTATAGTATGTGTAGAATTTGCTTTGGTGCAAGTACACCTGGCAAATCTCAAGCCCTGCGCTTGACTGGCAAACCCGGGCCGCTTTGGTACCAGTTTTGGAGTAAGCTATAACCACATGGGGCAAGCATACGAGCCAATCATCCCACCCTGTAGACGGTTGACGAAAGCTATCGTATGGACCATGTTCCCGCAGGCGGAAAGCTTGTAATCAGCATCAGGGCATTGATCAGGAATGACTTCATTGCGCACTACCTTTCAACAAGCGTTGTTATCAGAACGCAGTCGTCTGGTCAGAGAAGCCCTGGCCGAGGATCTCGGTCCCGGAGATTTGACTGCTGCGCTGATTCCAGTCAGCACGGTTAGCCAGGCCACCATTTGCAGTCGAGAAGCTGCCGTGTTATGCGGTACGAAATGGGCAAGCCAAGTATTCTCTCTCATTGACCCGAATATCACGATCGACTGGCTGGCCGATGATGGAGCACAAATCCGACCTGGGCAGGTGATCTGCAAGATGACCGGCAACAGCCGTGCACTGTTAACCGGAGAACGGACAGCCCTCAATTTCCTGCAAACACTATCGGCAACTGCCACTCTCACCTCCCATTATGTGGCGGCAGTAGATGGATCTGCAGCAAAAATTCTGGATACCCGAAAAACCATACCTGGCTTTCGCTTTAGCCAGAAATATGCCGTTCGCTGTGGTGGTGGCCACAATCACCGATTGGGGTTGTACGATGGTATCCTTATCAAGGAAAATCATATTTTGGCTGCCGGCTCCATCGCTGCTGCACTGAAGCAGGCCAGACAAGCACTGCTACCGGGTGCACTGCTGGAGGTCGAGGTCGAATCACTTGTTGAACTCGAACAGGCACTGGCTGCCGCGGCACCAAGGATTTTGCTGGATAACCTCGATTTCAATGCGCTTGCTACCGCAGTGAACATGACCCAGGGGTGTGCCGTACTGGAAGCTTCGGGCAATGTCACTCTGGAAAACATCACCCAAATTGCAGCCACTGGGGTTAACTATATCTCTGTGGGCAGCCTGACCAAGAACATTCAGGCCGTGGATTTATCTATGCGAATCATCTGATCGACTTATGAATACTGAACACAGAACAGACCGTGAAAATCACACTTTCAGGTAACGTAACCAATAGCGCTCTGCATACTTGACTGCGGTAATCATCAAAAAACTCAGGATCAGATAAAAAAATCCGGCACTGATAAAGGATTCGAAGGGCACAAAATAACGAGAATTAACTATTTTTGCAGCACCGAACAAATCGACAATGGTGATGACCCCCGCCAGTGCAGTACCGTGCAACATAAAGATCATTTCATTGCCATAGGCCGGAATCGCACGGCGACAGGCACTGGGCAAAATTACCCGCCGGTAGAGTGTGCGATTGGACATACCGTAGGCTCGCCCGGCCTCAATCTCGCCCGCCGGGGTCTGGGCAATGGAACCTCGCAGAATCTCTGCCGTATAAGCGGCGGTGTTTAGCGCAAATGCGATCAAGGCACACCAATAGGCTTCCCGAAAGATCACCCACAGAAAACTCTCCCGGACCGCATCAAACTGAGCCAGTCCATGGTATATCAAAAACATCTGAACCAACAGCGGGGTGCCACGAAAACAATAGATATAGGCCTTCGGGAAGGCATAAAGCCAAATACTCTTCGATGAAGCCAACAAAGCCAGCGGAAAAGCCAGCATCAGGCCAGTGGTCAGAGACAGCAGCAGTAACTGTATGGTCACCCACAGACCACTGAAATACAGTGGCAGGTTGTTGTAGATAACCGCGAAATCCATTATCCGGTACTATACCCGCCGCACGCCGACGCTGTAGCGCCGATTCAACCAGCGCAGGCCGATATCGGAAACCGCGGTGATGAACAGGAACAGCAGGGCCGCAACCAGATAAAAGGTGAAGGGCTTGCGGGTAGCCCCAGCCGCCAAACCTGCATTATAGAGCATGTCCTGCAAGCCAATGACAGAAACCAGTGCAGTGGTTTTGACCAGCACCAGCCAGTTATTACCAAGCCCGGGCAAAGCGTGGCGGGCCATGGCCGGCATCGTGATGCGGAAGAATACCTGGCGCGAAGACATCCCAAAAGCTTTACCGGCATCGATTTCACCTCGATCAACCGCCAGAATGCCACCACGGAAGGTCTCGGTCATATAGGCCCCAAAAATGAAGCCAATCGTCAGCACCCCGGCGACAAACGGGCTGACATCAACATAGTCCCAACCCAGCCGATCACCAATATTGTTGATGATGATCTGACCACCAAAAAAAATCAGCGTCATCAGCACCAAGTCCGGAATGCCCCGAATCAGGGTGGTATAGACGCCGGCAATCCTTTGTGCCAGTCGTGAGTCAGAAAGCTTGGCAGCTGCGCCAAGCAATCCGAGAATCATGGCGATCAATAAAGACAGCACCGCGACCTCGACCGTCAGCGCCATGCCGCTTAACATCAATGGCAAATAGCCATGTAAATCCACCGTATGTTCCCGACTGCATGCCGGGTGCGGTCAGGAACGACCACACCCGGTGATCACGCACTCAGCCGCCGAAAATATCGAAGGAAAAATACTTGTCATTGATTTTTTTGTAGACCCCATTGGCCCGTATCGCGCGGATAGCCTTGTTAAATTGTGCCGCAAGATCGGTATCTTTTTTGCGTATTGCTATCCCTGCACCTTCACCGAAATATTTAACTTCGGTGTAATCTGGGCCAACAAATTCCCAGTCACTGCCATTGGGCTTACTCAAAAAACCATCATTCATGGCCACAGAGTCGGCCAGCAACAGATCGACGCGCCCTGCCACTGCATCCAGATAGGCCTCATCCTGGCTGGCATATCGCTTAATTTGCACGGTATCCCCAAATTTGGCGGTAATAAAACTGTCGTGGATCGTGGCGCGCTGTACGGCAACAGACTTGCCCTTCATACTTTCCTTGGTGATTACGATGCCGGAACCTTTCTTGCGCGCAAACTTGGCAGGAGTCTGGTAATACTTATCCGTGAAAGCCACTTTTTTCTTGCGCTCTTCAGTAATTGACATGGAGGCGATAATCGCATCGTATTTGCGCGCCAGCAACGCTGGAATAATACCGTCCCAGTCCTGTTTCACCAGTTTGCAAGTGGCTCCCATTTCTTTACAGAGGGCCATGGCTATCTCAATATCAAAACCGACCAGCTTACCATCCGGTGTCACACTGCTGAAGGGAGGGTAGGCCCCTTCCACCCCAATACGGATATTCTTCCAGTCTTTGGCCTGCGCTGCATTACCTGCCGCAAACATCATGGCCGCACTTACTACCACAGTCATCAAACGCTTCATTTCATTTCCTCACTATCAGCTTGATTAATACAGTAACTCCGACTTGGCACCAGAATATAGAGTTCCTGTTGCCCTGTCTACCTGCGCACAGTACAGCAAACCAACTGCTACTTTAAATTTCCCGTCAGAAACTGCTGAAAACGCTCACTGTCCGGATGATCAAAAACTTTTTCAGGTATCCCCTGCTCGCAGATTTTCCCCTGATGCAAAAACACCACTTCGGTAGATACCTCTCGAGCAAACCGCATTTCGTGGGTCACAACCAACATGGTTCGGCCTTCTTCAGCCAGGCTTCGCATGACCCGCAACACCTCTCCAACCAGTTCAGGATCCAGCGCCGAGGTCGGTTCATCAAAAAGCAATACATCCGGCTCCATTGCCAGTGCTCTGGCAATGGCAACCCGTTGCTGTTGACCCCCGGACAGGCTTTGTGGATAGGCCTGAGCCTTTTCAATCATACCCACTCGCTGCAACATGGCCTCACCACGCTCACGGGCGTCCTGGCGCGACAAGCCCAGAACATGCAGTGGCGCTTCAATCACATTCTGCAACACTGTCATGTGGGACCAGAGATTGAATTGCTGGAACACCATCGCCAGGCGCGAGCGAATTCTGGCCACCTGTTTTGGATTTTCCGGTACCCGCTTGCCAAACTTGTTCGTCTTGATGGCAATCTTTTCGCCACGTACCAGCACATCACCCGAATCCGGAATTTCCAGCATGTTGATGCAGCGCAAAAAGGTGCTTTTTCCCGAGCCACTGCTGCCAAGAATAGAGACCACCTCATGCTCTGTAGCGCGCAGACTGATACCTCGCAACACCTCAATATCGAGAAAAGACTTGCAGATATCCTTTGCCTCAAGAACAGATTCCGCCTGCGTCATCACTGTGTTCACACCGATCTCCAGTTCATTTTTTCTACCGGGTGATTGTTTCCAATCTCACTATACAGCAGTTCTTTGCCACAGAGGTACCGTAATTTACCGGTGCTGAGCTGGAATTACGTACCATAGGTTCGCAAGCCATCAAGATCGAGAACCCTGATATTTCTGTTGTCCACCTCAATGAGATTTTCTTCGCATAAAGTTCGTAACACTCGGGAAAAGGATTCCGGTGTCAGATTCAATAAAGAGGCAATGACGGTCTTGCTGACCGGCAAACTAATCATCCCTTTTTCAGTCCCAGAATCTTTCTCATGTTGCAACAAGTAGCCGATTACGCGTTGAATTCCTGAATTGAGCGTCAGGGCTTCGATCTGCATAATCAATTGCTGCAAACGCAGACTCAGCCCTGCCAGCATGCTATGAGCACATTCCGGATGCTCATCCAGGACTTCAAAGATGATTTCTTTTTGAATCAGCAGTACAGTCGCATCCGAAAGTGCCTGCACATTGACCGGACAGGGTTTGTTGTTAAACGCCACTGCTTCGGCAAAACTTTGCCCCGGACCCAGTATGCGTACCACATGCTCCTTGCCTTCTGTAGACAGAAAGAATAATCGCAATGTCCCCAAAACAGCAATATAGATACCCTTGCAGTGATCGCCTTTGCGAAAAATAAACTGCTCCTTCTTGAACGTAATAAAACGTGCTTTGCTGGCAATACGTTCTAACTGTGCCTGATCAAGCTGCCGGAACAGGGGGATGGTTCTCAATGTCGCTACTGCATCACCCGTATCCAATCTTGTACCCCCTTGGCTCGTTGTTGTAATCGTCTCAACTGTCGCCACGCCTCTGAGTGACAAGTAAAGCATGAGAATTTACCTGAAATCAATTTTTTTTATTCGCTTTTCTGCTAAATGGAGCTATGGAAAGTGAAAAAACCCAGAAAGCAACAAAGAATCCTGTCTGGGACAGTCGCTGTTTGGTTCATATCAAGAAAATGGATGCTCAGCACAAGGCACTTGTGAATAACACCATCCGACTGCAAGAAGCGTTACGAGAGCACGCAGATCCACAGAAAATTGATCGGTTGTTTTCTGATCTTATCAAACGAACACGGGTCCATTTTCAGACGGAAGAGACCCTGATGCAAAACTACGATTACCCACATTATACCAGCCACAAATATCTGCATGACCTATTGCTGCAACAGGTAGAGGACTCACAGCACACGCAACAAACAATGTCCCAATTGCATTATCATCCATCGTGGATGGGGAAACAGGAATTGGCCGATTTTCTGGGTAACTGGATGATGTCGCATATTCTCGAAGAAGACAACAAGCTGGGTGTTTACCTGCGTCAACAAGGATTGGAATAGCCGTACCACACATTCGGAAGCGCATTCAACTACGGCCATTCCCAGGGAGGTTGTTCAATAACAGGAGTCGACCGTTTGTGGCTCCTGCAAAACTGGCATTTCCGTGATCTATGGTGATCGTCGTGAGGGGAAGCCATTTTGAGGCCAGTTTATCGATTGCTCGTGGCGAATAGCCACGCTTTTGCAACGAAAATGAGTGGGATAATGGGCCAAAATGGTTTTTATGCAGCAGTTTCTCTATGCTCGGGCAGGCCTCTGCACGAATTGCTGATTCAACTGCTGGCGTGCGGCAATAGTCGATGTAGCAAAGTGAGCAAGCCGAGCAAAATAAGGGCGGCAAGAATCGTATGGGCAACAACCAGAAGCAGCGACATTCCAACCCAGACCATCACCAGGCCAACCGTCAGTTGGGCCAGGAGCATGATCGCCAGTACCATAGCGGGCAATTGCAGGCGCTCACCGACATTCCACGCCTGCCATGTGAGCCAAAAAGCCACAATAAATACCGGGATAGCGACAGCCAAGTGAGATGTGCGAATACTGACCGCCACATTCGGATCCGTAATGACCTGACCAGATCCATCGACCTGCAGTTGCCCGAGCAACCCAACTCCCTGCCACAACAAAGAGAACGACCACCCAGCGGTCCAATCCGAACCTCGTGGATTGGAAAATGCCGCATAATAAGCATCTGTCCAGGCACCTAGCAAAATTTGCAGGACCACCAGGACCAGCGTCACCTTCACCCAGAGCCGCAGACTGTGTGATTTCGCTCGGGTTGAATGTGCAACCGAATACAAACCCATAGTCAGCCACCAGTAGATTGCAAACAGGGCGTAACCACCGGCCAGATTCAGGATCATGATCCAGGGGTAGCGCAACGGTGAACCGTACCAGGCACCGAGAAATGCCAGAACCAGTGACACCAGCAAACCCAGCACCGGCAGCGTCAGTGAAGGTCCGGATTGGCGGTTCTTACGCGTTATCCAACCCATGACTAGCACCGCAACAATCAGCACTTCCAAAAGATTTGCCACTCCACGATGCAGGCGATCAGCGAAAGCCGAAGGTGTAATCGCCGTCACTGCTGTATTCAGTTTGCCGGCTTTGGGCATTCCGGCATCCACGATCACGCCATAGTCAACAGCACCAATCGAGCGTTCAATTCCCACATTGGTCAAGTGCATATAGGCGCTGACCACAATCAAAGCGAGTGTCGTCAACCAGGTAACCAGGATCAATTTTGCGCTCAAGAGGCAGATCCCGATAGCTGGGGTTGACGCAGTGCCTTGATCACCAGATAAAGAAACAGAATGCCACCAATCGTTGCGATCAGACCACCCAGACCCATCAATGCCATCCCCCATGTCTGCCCAACATTGTTCAGCACCTCGGCACTGCCAGCGACCTTGCGCTGCATCCCATAGCCACCCGCCCAGGCCAACCCCAGTACATGCAGCAACTGGCCAATCCCATAGGCATAGACCTGCAACAGGGCCAGACGGCGAGCAACGGTACGGAATCCGAGTTTGGGCAAGACATCATAGACCAAAGCCATAAAAGCCAGCGTTACAGCCCCTGTAACACTATGATAATGTGCGGTAACCAGTGTGCTACCTTGCTCCAGCCAGTAGCCCATGATACCACCCAGGGCGAACAAAAGGATGGACAGGAGCAAGGCCACACGCAATGGCCTGGCGGTACTGTCCGGTCTGTTGGCACCAAACAGGCTCCACAGCACCAGCAAGCCTATTGGCAAAGTGGCTGCAACGCCACCGACCCGCATTTGGTTCGTGAACCACTGCAGGAAATTGGCTGAATTTACCGACACAGACAGAAATGCTATCGGGGTAAATGCAACGGCAAGCAGTGCCAGTGTAAACAACAGCGCAGTAACCCGGGCCGGCAATTTGAGGCGTATACCACTGGCCGAAGCCAGCCACATCCAGGACACCAACATCAGCAATGCATGGGTAAATTGCAATACATGGCCACCCAGCCAGAACAATCCCTCGTAGTCGGTTTTACCCCGATTGATTCCTGGCATGGTTAAAAAGGCCCAGAAAAAGGCCAGGACTGCCATGGTCGCAGCATTGGTCGCGGTGTAGACAGCAAACCGTATACTGCCAACCCGTGTTCGCAAACGCATCACCGGAACAGCAATCAAGGTCCTGACCACCAGCAGGGCAAAGCCCACACCAGCGATTGCCAGTCCGGTGAAAAAGACCGGACTGTCAAGAAAAGGAATGTAATTGCTCATCACTGGATCACCCGCTCCAGCAAAAGGGGATATTGCCACCACCAACACACCGAGGGTCGTGATAAGCAGGGCTGTCCAACCCAGTACAATGGCATAATTGCGGGTATTGAGAGACCAGAGCATCCCCGCTATCGCCAAAAACCAGAACAGGTTGGAAAAAATAACATGGATGACCAACGAGACATAAAAAAAGTCATTACTGGGAACCAGGTCTTTCAATACCGGGGTCCTTGCCAATGCCAACAGGGCGGCATACACCCCGGCAATCAGCAAGGTCAGGATCGCCAGTTTCAACCACCCGGCAGCCATTTTCCGACAATTGCCATCAAGTGCGGAAAAACGATATTGGTCATGCTCAGTCATATGCTCGGCACACTGGTAGATTTTGCTCAAACCGATTCTGCTCTTGATGAAACCGTTACCATCACATCCAGAGAAGACAGATTCAGTTTCTCATCACAAACTCGTAAAGCAGCCGCAGTGTAGCGGACAGGGGCTAATTATTCAAAGACAAACTGTCTGCGTACATTATCAAAATCAATAACCAGAGTTTGCAGCTTGTTCAACTTGATTGTTTTCTCTGCCTGATAGGGAAAACCCTCTTTTCTGATATCATCGTTCATACGAACCCGGAAAACATGCTCTCCAGTGGGGACAACAAAACGCTGGTAAATCGGCGAAGGCAAGTCTTTTGACAAACCACGAGGTGAGATCTGCGCACTGTAAATCTTTAAGCCATCCATCTGCAGTTCAACCAGCAACGGGGAACGCTCGCGGGAACATTTCTTGTTATAACGCAGCTGGGGTGACAGCTTTTTTAGCTGCGCCTGCGTCTGCTTAACACAGCCAACCAGGCGTTGACCTGGATGGGTAAAGCTAAATTTAATCAGGGCTTTATCCGTCTGCACATGGGTATAGACCGGAGCACTGGAAAAATACCCCAAAAAGGCAATAAACAGCAGGTAACAGCCGGCTTGCCCCAGATAGTTCAGATAGCGTTTCATGGCGAACCCAACTCCTCGACCTGCTCGGTTTCAGCAGCCATTGTCTGCTGTGTTGACAGGCTTTGACAAAACTGTTGCAGATGCTGTTGCAGTTTAGCGGTATCTGCAGCAGCCCCCTGGTAGAAATATACCCGTTGCCGGGACACACGGTCACGTAACTCTGGCTTGTGTTGTCCAGACAAGCGCCGTCTGGTCCATCGGTTACCCAGTCGGTGGTAACAATCACCCGTACGGCAGGCAGAAACAAAGACACCATCTGCGCCATTGCGTAAGGCAAAATCAATAAACGACATCGGCAACATACCACTGCAGCGGATCCGCATTCTGGCCACCCCCATTTGCCCCAGTTGATCAATCGGTGCTGCATTGTCACAGCCGAACAACAAAACTTTGTTAATACTGTTCAGTCCGGACAAGTGCTCGGACATTTCTGCCTTCATCGCCTGCAGACCTCGATCCGGCATCTCGATCGCTGATTTCAAATCAAGACCACTACGAAATGGGGTTGAAGCCGGGCAGGATGCCAGGCAAATCCCGCAGCTGACGCATTTTCCCGATACCACAACGGCAACCGATGTGAAGTGTTTGTGGTGGTCTGTCCTGGGTTCCAGCCGGATGGCTTCATAGGGACAATCCTGTACACAAAGGTTGCAACCACTGCACAAACGATCTTCTACCACGGCGACAGGATCTCGTTTTCTGGGCGGCAGCCAGGGCAACAACAGGATCAGCAAAGACCCTCCTGCGATGATGATCCAAACCGTTTTCATCGACCAGATGCCCATCAAGGCATAAATACCAAGATAAAAC
The DNA here is from genome assembly GCA_964415515.1 of uncultured Gammaproteobacteria bacterium. Classification (GTDB taxonomy): domain Bacteria; phylum Pseudomonadota; class Gammaproteobacteria; order Arenicellales; family DRJH01; genus DRJH01. Next base: position 25,165 of record CAYQAP010000022.1, read on the forward strand.
CAGTCAAACTTCAACTCACCCGGTGCAATTCGTAAGTCAGCCGGCGCATGACTGAGTGCCGGGTAAATCAATGACAGAATCAATAAAGCCAGTGTGACACCCACCGCCAATTGACGTGGCGGATTAACCTTGGGTAAATGGAGCCGGTTGGTATGGATCAGCATGGCCGCGAGCAAGAAAAGTGGCAGCGCCAGGTGGGTGACCACCAACAGTCGAAACAGGGTGTCCGTCATCCCAGCATTGGTGAGAAAATTCCGAGCTGTGGGCTCGGCAATCACCGGCAGCCAATCAATCCATTCAAAGGTGCGCACCGCAATAAACTGGCCGAGCTGATCCCAGACCAGCCAATAGCCCAGCAAGCCGGTAATGAAAACCAGCCACAACAGGGGAATCCCGGTAATCCAAGAAAATGTGCGACCCCCGTTATAGCGATCATTATAGAAACGACGCAACATATGCAAAATCATGGTGACGATCATGGCGTCAGACGCGTAGCGATGAATACTGCGGATGATCCCACCCAGATACCATTGATCATGGGTCAGGTATTCAACCGAGTCATAGGCACCTTCAACCGATGTATCATAAAATATCAATATATAGATGCCTGTGATCACCAGCACATAGAGAAAATAAAAAGTCAGTCCACCCAGGTAATAGAATGGGTTATTTTTCGGCCCGAACCAGGTATTGGTCAGCCCTTCGGTCTGTTGAAACAACCAGCGACCTGCTGTCTGCATTGATGTAAGCGTTCGATAGATTGGATTGTGTGACATGAGAAGGTATCTAGTTGCCTGTAAGTTGGTGAATACGGGTACGAAACCGATCGATTTCCTTGGTTAATTGTGTGGTGTCTGTGGCTGCCAGCCAACAACAGGCAATCCGGGAAGAAGCAACGGTTCTGTGCAATAGAGGAACACGATGCCTCGCCAGGCGCTCACGCAACCAATGATCACCCAGCCGGTAATAACAATCGCCCTGTCGGCAGCCACAAACCAGCAAACCGGCTGCACCCTGACGTAGGGTAAATTCGATAAAGGCAGGAGAGAGCATACCGATACAGGGCAACGATATGGCGGCTGTATCCTCACCGGTGAATGCCTGGACATCCACCCCATGGCGGCAACCGAAAACGAGTATGACGTGGCTAGCTGTTGATGAGCGCAGACCTTCCAGAACCTGGTTTCGCAGGCTGTCGATACTGTACTGCGGCATCTCAATACCACTGTACAAGACCTCCTGGTTTGCTGAAGAACTACCTGCTGCAGAAGCAATCTTGCGGCGAAAAGGATTGGATGATGGACAGGACCCGGTACAGATACCACATTGAACACACATGTTTTCCAGCACTTCAGCCTGGTAAGAAAATCGCGGATGTTTGTCACTGCGTTCACGCATCACAATGGCTTCATAAGGACAATCTTCGGCACAATAACCGCAACCACTGCAGTCCTCCAGATGAACCGCTGCCACCGCCTGTTCATCAGGCCGTGATAGCCAGGGCAACACCAGCAGCAGCAACGTAATGCCACCCAGAAGCAACCAGAGTACGGCCATTGGCCAAGCATGGATCAGTGGATAAGGGAAAAAATAGAACCAGTCAATCGGCAGATTATTCCCGGCGATCGCCAGGTCCGCCCGCTCACCGCTGACCACAGGCCGATAGACTGACAACAACAACATAGCCAGTAGTGTGCCGTTGGCAAGGCTGGCAGGCGGCATGATCCGGGCTTGACTGACTCGTTTGACATGCAGCAGCATGAAGATCAATAACAACAACGGAATACTGATATGCATCACGATCAGCAGACGAAACAAGAGATCGTTGATGTCACTGTTACGAAGAAAATTTCGGGCCATGGGTGAAGCAAAAATTGGCAGCCAATCCAGAAACTCGGCAGTGCGAACGGCAATAAACTGCCCCAATTTATTCCAGACCAGCCAGAAGCCCAGAAGACCACTCAAGTACACCATCACCAGTAACGGCACACCGGTGATCCAGGAGAACCAGCGTGCCCCCTGAAAGTGCCCCAGCAGCATTTCACGCAGAATATGCAAACCCATGGTCAAAACCATGCCGTCAGCCGCATAACGGTGCAGACTGCGCAATACACCACCAAAATACCATTGTTCTCGACTCAGGTAATCCAGTTGATCAAAACTGCCGGCTACAGTAGGCTCATAGTAAAAAAATAACACAGTGCCTGTAGCCAACATGATATAAAAAAAATAAAAGCCCAGATCACCTAGATGATAAAATGGATTAACCGCTCCGAAGAATACGTTGAAGCGAGCTTCCAATGCCTGCAGCAGCTGCCGGGCGAGGTCGACTGGCAGCCTCCACCGAGAACGATGCCCGATCTCAGGCATAGCGCAGGAATCTATACAGGACAACACCGAAAACGAGCAGCAGCAGAGCTCCGACCAGCATACCAAATACCATGGCATATCGAAATTTATAGGTTTTTGTGGACGGGTCATACGAAGTACAAAACAGCCGGGCCCGACCGATCAACGAAGACAGGCTTAGATCTACAGGTGACAAGCTGTATACCAGTTCTTTCAAGGTTCCCGCGAGCAACGGTGCATTAAAATTCATGCCATAGATTTGCCGGTAGATGCGGCCGGACTTGTCGATTACCGTGGTCTGTATCAGGTGATCATAGCCCTTATCTGATGGCACATAGAGAAAGCCGGTCGCCGCAGCAAATCGCTTAATCGTAGTCGCATCGGTACTCAGGAACTTCCAGTTGTTGTCTCTGTAAATACCTTGTTGTCGAGCGAATGCTCGCATCCTTTCCGGTGTGTCCTGACGGGTATCAAAGCCCACAGTCAATACCGTAAAAGCATCGTCACCCACCGCACTTCTGGCCTGGCGAACCGCAGCTGCCAGATTGCTGGTTGTGGTTGGGCAGATATCATGGCAACTGGTATACACCAAACTAAGAACCAGGGGTTTACCACGCAGCGCAGTCAGCTTGACAACCTGGTTGTCCCGATCCCGAAAGGAATAGTCGTTCAATACATTGCCGATCACAGCCTGACTGGCCTTGAGCGCAACCTCCCGGTCAAAATCCTTACCAAAAGATTTCAGATTATCGGCCGGCTCAACTGCCTGTGACTGCAAACGTTTGGCATATTGTGAGGGAATAATCTCTGTTACCGTAGCAAGGGCCGGCTGAACTGAGACAATCAGCACCAACAGCAGACCAATCAGCCGAAAAAACATTTTGCACTCCTGTAATCAAGGAATCCGGGCCCGTAGTTTACCCGGATGCATCAGCTTGTGATTCATTATATCCGCTGCTTTTCTTACTGCAGTCGCCAACGCCGAAAGACAGCCTGGGATGAGAAACTACAGAGGTCATCCCGGATAAGGATGACCTCTGTATTACTGCTTGATCAGACTCGTTACTATACAGACTCCGAACACCTGATCAGGGTGTTCCCTATCGTGGGTAGAATACCGCGTTACTGGATACCCCAGATGGTTGCCATATATTTGAACTGGGCAAAATAGTAAACAATCAGAAACACCAGAAGCACCATACAGAGCACCAGTGATCCCGGCACTTCCAGCCCCCCCTTGTGCTGCGGTTCCGCGCCTCCATGCATGCGCGCCGCCACTACACCGGCCGGCTCGGCCAGAGCTGGCAGGAAGCCTTTTTCCAACGCTTTACCACTGAGCAGGGTAGCAAGGACAGAAATGATATAGAACAAGGCTCCGATACCACCGATCACAGCACCAATCTCAGCTACGGTCATCATCATACTTGCCATTGCTGAGAAATCGAAGGGCAGTGCGGCATCAGCATAGGTGATGTCCCAGTGTCTTCTTGGCACCCCCAAATGACCGGCTGCCACACCAAACAGCGCGAACACGCCCATGCCTAAACCAAACAGCCAGGTGGACATTTTCGCCATACCCGGATAAGCCAGTTTGCGGCGAGTCACCAGCGGTACGATCCAGTACGAAAAGGCGATAAAGGCCAGTGTTGTCCCCGTAGCCACCGTCCCATGAAAATGTGCGGGCACATAGAAGGTGTTATGGATGATCATGTTGATTTGCTGATTGCTCATGGTCACCCCGCTGATCCCGCCGAGAAAACCGAACAGGATGACTGACAGGAAAAACCCGGAGAAGATCGGATTATCCCAAGGCGCCTTACGCAACCATTCAAACAGGCCATGGGTGAGACCCCGGCGACGTTGTGCCAGTTCGATACCGCCGGGCACGGTCAGACCATGAATCAAACTACCCAATACCGCCAGATAGGCCGCATAACTGGTATTTAAAGTCCGCCAGGCAAAGCTGGTACCCGGATCGGATAACAAGTGATGGGCAGAACCCAATTGCAGTGCAAACAGGTAGAGAACAAAGGCTGTACGGCTAACTTTCTCGTTCAGGGGCTTGGCACCGAACAGCACGGCAGCCAACGTGTACCAGATGGTGATGTGGAGTGTGACATTCATCTGCTGGGTAGAATGTGCGAGTCCCCAGAAAATCACCCGGTACAATTGAGCATCAATATTCTGAATCAGGCCCATCGACCAAAGCCAAGTCGGAATCATGATCACCGCACCCATTACCCAGGTAAAAATGGAAATAATGGACCAAACCAACACACCGAAGGTCGAGAGCGGCATTGACCCTTTATAGGTACGCTCATTCTTGGCCTTGACCAGCGTGGCGAGAACCAGAAATGCGGGGACCAATGCTCCGACCGCAAACAGAATCACACCCAGGTAGAACAGGGGATTAGCCTTCAGTGGTGGATAGGCCGAGAACATCACGGTAGCCTGCCCGGTCAGCACCATCACCGTACCGATGGCCGCTCCGATCAGCATGAGCCAGTAACTTAGCCAGGCAATTTTAGGGGTTGCCAGTCGGGCACTGATCGGCGTGGTCACAAAAAAATAGGCGACACCCACCGAGAAAATATGGACCCAGAACAGCAACACCGCTGCACCATGACCGGTTAAGAAAATGTAAAACCACTCAGAGGGCAACAGATGAATAGCTGGCCAGCGTGTCAAAGCAACACCTATACCCAACAGACCGCCAGCCAGCAGCATCACCACCGCAGTCAGAATATGAATTTTTACCAGACCCACCACCGGCTTGTTGAGACTCAGGTTCGTATCCGGACAAACGATAAAGTCCTGTGGATTTTTCAAAGTAGTCATTGTTATGCACCTCCCCCAGTAATTCCACCCTTGCCATCGAGTACAATCTTATTGGCTGTGTCTATGACGTAAAGTTTACCCGCCATCGCATGGTGGCCCAGACCACAATATTCATTACAGGTCAGATGATAGACCCCCGTTTTGTTCGGTGTAAACCGCAATACGTAGTCATAGCCCGGCAGCAACTGCAAATTGACATTGATCGGTAATAATGAAAAACCATGATCAACGTCCTGAGACGAGAGATGAAAAACATAGGTTTTGCCTATTTCAAGCACCGGAATTACCGGGAACTCAAACTGCCGCGCAGCGATGTAGACATCGCCCCCGACAGGAACCTTCACGACTGGAATTTCCGTGTCCCCCTCACTGATCAGACTGCCTGAGGCATCTTTAATCTGGTATTGCTCCACCATCTGATCCATCTTCGCAGTAAAACCATCAATGGTAACCCGATAGGCTTCACCGGTCTGGTTCTGGTTGCCCAAAAAGAACCAGCCCACCATCCAGACCAACATAACCAGACACCAGGCATAAGCCGCCGTAATCCAGATCTTTTCATCAAGACCAACCCGCAACTTCCACCATTGGCGTTGCGGAATGGGTTGTAAACTTGTATAACTCATAGTGTTCTCTACCTCCAGTTTATCCTGCCCGCTTGTAGACTGCGGTCAGTCCTCCAGTTAACACATCCATTCTCCGGGGTGTTGCAGGAACGCAGCAAAACCCGAACTATGCTCATTGCACCGGGATTGGCACAGGTTGTGGGCCGATGGGGAACGCAACCCATACGAGGGGGATTCCCGCCTCCGGAAACACCATCGATGCGATACCCATAACCAGTACAGTCGCAGCCAGAAAGGAGACGACCACAAATAGAACTGTGAACGAATTCCAGCTCTTCATGCCTTTTGGTGAACTCATCTCAGATCGCTCATGTGTTGTCATCCCAGGTATGCCTCGTTCCATCCAATCATCTAGTAGCCTGCAAGGGGTACATGCAGTACCTCTATGACACCCCACAGGGTGTACAAAATGGTTGGACTGGCGATTCCCAGGAACAGCAACATGGCCGGATCATCAAAGAACATCTGCCAACCTGATACTGGCTCGAGCTCTTCTTCCGTTTCCGGAGTTTTTTCTGCTTCAGTCATTATCCAATACCTCAATGCAGGTGGTTTATATCGAGATCAATCTGCCTCGACCGGAGCCTTTCCCAACCCGGTGGCACAGACTGCAGGCCTATGTTATGCAAGCCGGGACTGCTTTTCTTTGATCCATATCAAGCCTAAGCCAGCACTTTACTTCCCTCTATTCAGCGTGTACTTTATGCTCCAGAGAAATTCGACGTTCCAACTACGCCGTTTTTTCTCAAAACGATGTATCTAAAAATCGATAACTAGTTGCTGTAGTTTATTACCAATCAATCAATACGGAGGTTACTATGAAGACAAAATTTTTCCTTATCCTGACGAGCGTAGTGGCATTGGGGGTCAGTTCTGTGCAGGTGGCATCAGCCTCTAAACATCCTGAAAAGAAGTGCAAGGCCTGCCATAACTTTACTGCCAAGAAAAAAATCGGCCCGGGCTTGCTGGGTGTAGTCGGCCGCAAAGCCGGCAAACAGGCTGGCTTTAAGTACAGCAAATCACTTGCCAGCGCGGACTGGGTATGGGATGAAGAACATCTGCGAAAATGGATCTTCGATAGCAAAAAAGCGATCAAGGAGTTCACTGGCGACAAGAAAGCCAAAACCAAGATGCCCAGACAGAAAGTCAAGGGCAAGAAGGCTGATCAAATCATTGCTTTCCTGAAAGACCTGAAATAACTTCACGCTGCTGCCGGGGTTAACGAGCACAATCTGCAACCCCGGCAGACTTTATCGCTATGGAATTTGCCATCTACTACACCCTTGGCGGGATTATCCTCTACAGCGTAACAGACTGGATACTGGGGCGTATCGAACAGTCGCGTGGCAAACCACTGCCCTATCGAAATCTGGTCTTCTTTGCCATCTTCTTTGTCCTGGCCTACCTGCTGATGGGGCTAATCAATCCACCACCTGATCCTGGAATATTCAATTCATCCCCTGGAACCACTACCCAACCATGACTACCTAGGAGGCTGTCCAAGAATAGAAGCCGTAGCGAGGGGGAAGCAATTTTGAGTCCATTTTTTTGGTCATTTAAGGCGAATAGTTACTCATATTTAACGAAAATGAGCGGAGAAATGGGCCAAAAT
>CAYQAP010000023.1:0-31685 GCA_964415515.1 uncultured Gammaproteobacteria bacterium
TTTTTGCAGTAGGTTTCCTATTCTCGGACAGGCTCCTAGCCACCGCCGATAGCAGTAACGACTTCAATTTTATCGTTTTGCTGCAAACGGTAATGGGCATGTTGGCTGCCGGGGATGATTTGTTCATTGACTTCAACCGCGAGCCGGGTATTCACCAGGTCCAGGCTGAGGATCAGGTCGGAGATGACGGCACCTGTAGGTAGCTGTATGGGGCTACCGTTGAGTTCAACGTTGATGCTTGACATGGTATCGATCAATGGTTGGGGTGATGGTCAGAGGCCTGGGAGCTTTTCCAGGCAGGTTCTCTGTTCTCAGGCAAGCTCCAAGAGGGAATTCTGGCACAAGCGCGTGCTAATGTCATTGTGGATCGGGCAGATCTTTGGCATTGAGGACGAAAACGACTTCATCTTCACAGGCTGTTGTCAGCCAGATAAATGGCAGATCCGGAAATTTTGCTTCCAATGCTGCGCGCGCTGCACCGGTTTCTACCATCAAAACTCCTTGCTGGTGCAGATGTTTTCGCGCCTGCTGCAGTATTGGGATCAGCAGCTCAAGGCCGTCATCACCGGCAGCAAGTGCGATTCTTGGCTCACGGTGAAACTCTTTTGGTAAACCGGCCATGCGTAGTTTGTCGACATAGGGTGGATTGCTAACAATAAGATCAAAGCGCCGTTGGCCAAGTGGTACGAAAAGATCTCCGGCCATGAGTTCAATGCGTTGTTCAAGCTGGTGGTGTTCGATATTGATCTTCGCCACCGCCAACGCCTGCACGGAAAGATCGGTCGCCGTGACCTGGCTGTATGGCAAGTAGTGTGCCAGGGCGATGGCAATGCAGCCACTGCCGGTACACAAATCCAGGGCAGTTTTGACCTGTTCGGGGCGGACCCAGGGCGAGAGTTGTGCTGGCAGCAATTCACCGAGATGTGAACGTGGGATGAGAACACGCTCATCGACATAAAATTTCAGACCAGCAAACCAGGCATGTTTGAGGATATAGGCGAGAGGTTGACGTTGCTGAACACGCAGCTTCAGCCATCGTTTCACGAATTGCAGGGCCTGGCTGTCAAGCACATCGTCACCATGCTGGTCGAGGTCTTCATAAGCAATGGTGGTAGCGCTGGAGAGCATCCACAGTGCTTCCTGCCAGGGGTCTTCACTGCCCTGGCCAAAGTGCAGTGGTGCCTGCTGCAGCTCACGGAAGAGTTGTTCGGCACAAGTTTTAAGGGTGAGAGACGTTGCCATGGGGTAGCAATGCAAAAGAGCGCCGGTTGGCGCTCTTAAATGAAGGGTGCTACACGGGTTGTGTGAGAGGGGTTAGTTGGCTTTTTTGCGGCCGTACTTGGCCTGAAAGCGCCCCACTCGTCCCGCGGTATCGATAATTTTTTGTTTGCCGGTGTAAAAAGGGTGGCATTTGGAGCAGATTTCAACCCGCATGGTGCCTTGACCCAGTGTTGAGCGGGTTTCAAAGTGGTTGCCACAGGCGCAGGTGATGGCCACTTCCTGATAATCCGGATGAATACCTGAGCGCATTATAGATTCCTCGGTTGATACGGTTCTAAACCCTGCACCGTGCTGGCGCGGGACGCGAGATGGTACGCAAAACAGCCCAGGGTTGCAAGCACAGAGTGCGAATAAATCCCAAATTGGGTTATCGCCGGTTCATGGCCTGGAAGAAGTCGGCATTGCTCTTGGTTGCACGCAGCTTGTCGAGCAGGAATTCAACCGCTTCCAGGTCGTCCATTGGATGCAGTAATTTACGCAACAGCCAGATTTTCTGCAACTCGGCTGGCTCGGTTAACAGTTCTTCACGGCGGGTACCGGATTTATTGACATTAATGGCCGGATAGGTGCGATGTTCAGAGATGCGACGGTCAAGATGTATCTCGGAGTTGCCGGTGCCCTTAAATTCCTCGTAGATCACTTCATCCATTTTCGAACCGGTATCGACCAGAGCAGTGGCCAGAATCGTCAGGCTGCCACCTTCCTCGATATTGCGGGCAGCACCGAAGAAGCGTTTCGGGCGTTGCAGGGCATTGGCGTCAACCCCACCGGTCAGGACCTTGCCGGAAGATGGGACGACGGTGTTGTAGGCACGAGCCAGGCGGGTGATGGAGTCAAGCAGAATGACCACATCCTTTTTGTGTTCAACCAGGCGCTTGGCCTTTTCAATCACCATTTCCGCGACCTGAACGTGTCGGGAGGCCGGTTCATCGAAGGTCGATGACACCACTTCACCGCGCACTGAACGCTGCATTTCCGTCACTTCTTCCGGGCGTTCATCAATCAACAGGACGATGACATAGCATTCCGGGTGGTTGCTGGTGATTGACTGGGCGATATGCTGCAGCATGACCGTTTTACCGCTTTTAGGTGGTGAAACAATCAAGCCACGTTGGCCCTTGCCGATGGGGGAAACCAGGTCAATGACCCGGCCCGTAAGATTTTCCTTGGAACTGTTCTGACGCTCCAGGATAAGCCGTTCATCCGGGTGTAACGGGGTCAGATTCTCGAATAGAATCTTGCGTTTGGATTCTTCCGGGGGGCGGAAATTGATGGTTTCAACTTTCAGCAGAGCAAAATAACGCTCCGATTCCTTGGGTGGACGAATCAGACCAATTACGGTATCGCCGGTACGCAGATTGAAGCGTCGAATCTGGCTGGGAGAAATATAGATATCGTCCGGGCCAGCCAGATAGGAGCAGGAGGCGGAGCGCAGAAAACCGAAGCCATCTTGCAGGATTTCGACCACACCTTCACCGGTGATGTCCTCCCCTTTGCGGGCCTGGGCCTTGAGAATGGCAAAGATTTGGTCCTGGGTGCGCATACGGCCGACGCCGTCGATACCCAGGGAAAGGGCCAATTCAGCCATTTGTACAGGGGAATTGTGTTTCAATTCAGTGAGGCTGAGCGACATGGGAGTTCACGTAGGTTGAGTGCTGTGGGAGTGGGCTGGCTGCAGCTTCACCAAACATTGGATAGAATACGCGCTGGAAACTTAAAGAGGGAAGACTGCAGAATCTGATAGTATCAGCTTGTCTCAAGATGGACAGCATCAGTCTACCTTGACATAACGCCTACGTCCAGTACGCATACCAAAAAAGTTTGCCGGAGTCGGGGTCATCGAGTATTACATTACTGAGGATTGATAGAGTCCTAGGAGTCGCGGGTGTCGGTCGCAGTCATGTCCAAGCCGATGGCAACGACCCCACCTTGGGAATTGCCATGGATGCCTTGTTGCAACGCGTTGCCTCTTTATCTTGTTGGTCGGAAACCGTCGATCCACAACCGCTTGCAGGTGGGTTGACCAATCATAATTTCAGGGTACGTGACGCGGGTCAGGAGTATGTGGTACGGGTTGGGGATGATTTGCCCGAGCATGGCGTGTTGCGCAGCAACGAAGTCAACGCCGCGCGTGCGGCCTATCGGGCTGGTCTGGGTCCGGAGATCATTCATGTAGAACCCTCGATTATGGTCATGCGCTATGTTGCGGGCCAGGCGCTGCTTCCGGAGCAGATTTGTCAGCCGGCCATGCTGGAGCGCCTGCTGGCAACCCTGCAGTGCTGCCACCGGCAAGTGGCCGCGTATTTGCAACCGGGTGTGCTGAGCTTCTGGGTGTTTCAGGTCAACCGCAGCTATATCTCCTTGCTGCAGCAAGTCGGTAGCCCCTATTGCCCTGATTTACCGACCTTGCTGGAGTACAACGCAAGCCTGGAACAAGCGGTAGGTCCTGTGCATATTGTCTTTAGTCACAATGATATGCTGGCAGCAAATTTTATCGATGATGGCGATCACCTGTGGCTGCTGGATTGGGAATACGCCGGTTTCAACAGCCCACTGTTTGATTTGGCTAACCTGGCAGCCAATAACGCCTTGCCCCAAGAGCAGGAGCGATGGCTGTTGCAACAATACTTCACCGGGGCGGAGGATGAGCGAATCTGGCAGCGCTACCAGGCAATGAAATGCGCTTCACTGCTACGCGAAGGGTTGTGGAGCATGGTATCGGAACACTACTCAAAACTGGATTATGATTACACGGCATACACACACCGGAATATGGCTTGTTTTAAACAGGCCTGGCTGGTGTTTATCCCTTGATTCGAGAGGCTGTTGAATGACTGGTACGAGCAGAGAAAAACTGCCTGATAGCGCAGAAATTATTATCATTGGTGGGGGGATTATCGGTTGCAGTACCGCCTATCACCTGGCCCTGGCAGGCGCCCGTGATGTTCTGTTGCTCGAAGAAGGGCAACTGAGTAGTGGCAGTACCTGGCATGCTGCCGGCCTGGTGGGCCAGTTACGAAGCTCTGCCAACATTACCCAGCTGCTTAAATATTCTGTGGATCTTTACCAGCACCTAGAGCAGGAAACCGGACTGGCTACGGGCTGGAAAATGAATGGTGGCTTGCAGCTGGCCTGCAATCAGGATCGCTGGATCGAGTTGCAGCGAAGGACCACTACGGCCCACAGCTTTGATTTGCCGATGCAGCTGTTAAGTGCTCGTGAAGCGGCCGAATTATGGCCTTTGATGGATGCGACTGATGTGATCGGAGCGGCTTATCTGCCAACAGATGGTCAGGTCAATCCATCGGATATTACCCAGTCACTGGCACGAGGTGCACGCTTGCATGGGGTCAGTATTGTTGAAAATACCGCAGTGACCGGGATCATGGTTGATCGCGGTCGGGTGGTTGGCATTACCACAGCAGAAGGAAAAATCTGCTGTGAAAAATTGGTCAACTGTGGCGGTCAGTGGGCGAAATATATCGGGGCCATGGCGGGAGTGAATGTACCGCTGCAGTCCGTTGAACATCAGTACATGGTAACCGAGCCGTTACAACCCGAGCCAGCTTCTGGGGATCTCCCTACTTTGCGTGACCCGGACCGGCTGCTGTATTTCAAGGAAGAGGTTGGGGGATTGGTGATGGGTGGCTATGAGCCCAATCCGATTGCCTGGGCACGCAAGGGAATTCCTGAAAAGTTTCATTTTTCATTGCTTAATTCGAACTGGGATCATTTTGAGCAGCTTATGGAACAGGCGTTGGCCCGGGTGCCGGCACTGGCCAATACCGGTGTTCGGACCTTAACCAATGGTCCGGAATCCTTCACGCCCGATGGCAACTTTATCCTGGGTGAAGCTCCCGAGGTGAAAAATTTCTTTGTTGGTGCCGGCTTCAATGCCTTTGGTATCGCTTCGGCAGGTGGTGCTGGCAAAGCACTGGCAGAGTGGGTGCTGGCTGGGGAGTCTCCGGTGGATTTGTGGCCGGCTGACATTCGCCGCTTCGGTAACGTACATCGGGACCCGGTATTTGTTTGTAACCGTACCCTGGAGTCCTACGGAAGGCACTATGCCATGGACTGGCCACACCAGGAGTATTTCAGTGAGCGGCCCAGGCTGCGGTCACCTCTGTATGCAACGCTGCTTGGCAAAGGTGCCTGTTTTGGCTCAAAACTGGGCTGGGAGCGACCCAACTGGTTTGCCGCCAAAGGCCAGAAGCCACAGGATAGCTACAGTTATGGACGCCCGAACTGGTTCGGTGCGGTTGCCATAGAGCACCGTACAGCACGTGAAGCTGTGGCCGTATTTGACCAGAGTTCATTTGCGAAATTTATTCTCAAGGGTGCAGATAGCGAAGCCGCGCTGTCCTGGATGTGTGCCAATGAGATCGATCGGACGATTGGCAGTGTTGTCTATACCCAACTCTTGAATGATCGTGGTGGGATCGAATGTGACCTGACGGTGGGTCGGGTTGCTGATGATGAATTCTATGTGGTGACAGGTACCGGCTTTCGGACCCATGATCTGGCCTGGATCCAGGCACAGATTCCAGTCGCTGCAGTGGTCGAAGTCACGGATGTGACCGAGCAATGGGGCACCCTGGCCGTCATGGGGCCACAGGCCAGGGCTATTTTGCAAGCACTGACTTCGGTAGATTTATCGAACGCAGCCTTTCCTTTTGCCACTTTTCAGACGCTACAGATCGCGGGGCAGTCGGTGCGCGCCCTGCGCATTACCTTCGTCGGCGAGCTGGGCTGGGAGCTGCATATGCCCAATGCCGCAATGCAGCCAGTATACGAGGCGATTATGAATGCGGGTTCAGACTACGGCATTCGTGATGCCGGTTATCGGGCGATCGAATCGTTACGATTGGAAAAAGGCTATCGGGTCTGGAGCACGGATCTGACCCCCGATCGGACACCTTTTGAAGCGGGTTTAGGCTGGGCTGTCAAGATGAACACCGGCAAGGACTTCAAAGGCCGCGCTGCACTGCAAACTACTGACCGGAAGCGGCCACCTCGACGTTTGTGCTGTTTTACCGTAGAGGATCCGCAGGTCGTGTTACTGGGGCGTGAGACCATTTATCGCAACGAGGAGCTCGCAGGCTATCTGACCAGTGCTGGCTGGGGCTACACCCAGAACTGCAATATCGGTTATGGTTATGTCGCTTGTGATCAAGGGGTTGATCTGGACTTTCTACGACAGGGTCAGTATGCGCTGGAAGTCGCTTGTCAACGAGTCACCTGCAGCCTGCATTTGGGTCCGCTTTATGATCCGCAGCAGCTGCGAATTCACAGCTGATTCTTGTTTAATGCAGGGTTACGCTGCGCCTCTTGCGTGTAGCCGGGTATCGTCATAACCGGCTCCGTTGGTCAGCCAGTTGCAGTGCAGGTAACGGGGAGTGGTGGCCACGTCCGAGCGCCAGTACCTTGACCAGTTCACCCATTTCCGAGCCCAGGGTCAAGCGCTTGACTTCATTGGTCAAGCTCAGATAGTGCGCTGTATTCTGGTGTTGAAACAGCTGCAATCGATCCAGAATGCCGGCACCCAGTAAAAACCCGGCCTGCGTACTATAGCCGAGGCACTCGAGTCCTGCAGTTTTGGCGGTTGCAACCAGGCTGGAAAATTCTACATGCACACTGATGTCCTGCAGGCCTGGCCATAATAGTGGGTTATCGTGTACCCGATGTCGGTAATAGCAAGCCAGCGTACCGTGATCACGTTGTGGATGGTAGTAGTTATCGGCATCGTAACCGTAGTCGAACAGCAGCAATACACCACGCTGCAGGCATGCAGCCAGCTCTCGCAGCCAGTGGTTGGCTGCCAGTCCGGCTTCGGTGACATAGCCCGGTGGCAATGCCCGGGATGACAGCTGCGTTTGGCACCAGATGGATAATTCGCTGTCATCTTCAAGTTCCAGTGCAGTCCAGGAAAAACCGGAGTCCGAGTGGCGGACAGCCGCACGAATAAAACCGGTTTGGGTGCGTTGCAGACGCTCTGCGGGCAGGGCGTCGAGCAGTTCATTGGCCAGCACCAGCCCGCAAATCTGTGTGGGCAGCTCGCTACGCCATTCGATCCGATCCAGCCATTGTGGAATCTGTTGTTTGCAGTGACTCTGCTGTTGCTGGCGCAGTGTTGCCGAACGCTCCACAATGATATAGCGCTGTGGCAGACAAGCGAGCTCATCGAGCGCTTCCAGCAGATGGATGGCCAGTGCGCCGTCACCCGCCCCGACTTCAAGGATACTCTCTCCGGGTTGTAAAATATCTGCAGCTTGACGGGCAATACAGTAGGCAAACAATTTACCTAAACCCGGGGCTGTGACAAAATGACCAGAAGGGCCAAAAACCGGCGCTGAAGAGGTGTAATATCCCAAATCAGGTGCATACAATGCACTGTCCATGAAGTGGGAAAAGGCGATAGCGCCACCGGCATTGCTGATTTCAAGTGCCAGTTGTGCCGTTAAGCGCTGGCAACGTTCCCACGCTGTCGGAGTCGGCAAGGGCAGCCCATTGCTGGAGGTGTCGGGGTGTTGGCTGGTTGAGTTCAAGAAAATATTGTTCCAGTAAGATCACTGGGGCGCAGGCTAACAGGAGAAATCATGAACGACAAGTCGAATGAAGACCGGTCAGAGGCTGCAGTCGCCTTGATTACCGGAGGTGCGCGACGAGTCGGGCGGGCAGTGGGACGACAATTACACAGCATGGGTATGCGTCTGGTGGTGCACTACCATCATTCCGCCGATGAGGCCCGCAATTTGCAACAGGAATTGCATCAAATTCGCCCAGATTCAGTAATATTGGTGGCTGCAGACTTAAGGTGTGCCAAGCAAGTCAGGCAATTGGCGAAAACAGCGGCCACCAGTTTTGGCCGTCTGGATGTATTGTTCAACAATGCCTCAGCCTTTTTCCCCACCCCGGTTGGAGTGACGACAGAGAGTCAATGGGAGCAATTGATCAGCGTAAACCTTCGTGCGCCCTACTTTTTAGCCCAGGCACTGGCCCCCACGTTGACAGAACACCGTGGGTGTATCATCAATATGGTCGACATTTATGCACAGCGACCGCTGCAGGAGCATCCGGTCTATTGTGCTACCAAAGCGGGTCTGGCCTCATTGACCCGCAGTTTGGCTCGAGAGCTGGGGCCACAGGTGCGGGTCAACGGGATTGCACCGGGTGTGATTGAGTGGCCGGAAAATTTCTGTGATGAACTGGCGCGACGGCGTATGATTGCCAGCACACCCCTGAAAAAGACCGGATCACCTCAGGATGTGGCTGAACTGGCCTGGTTTCTGATCCATTGCGCCGGCTTTATCAACGGCCAGATTGTCGCAGTCGATGGTGGGCGCAGTATTGTCCAGGGTTAGCGTGGAGGCGGAGAATACCGCAGTATGGGGAGATTTTGTGGTGTCGGGGATGATCTTATCAGCAGAGGCATTGTGCAAGGGCTTATTGGAGGAATACCTGCTGTAGTGATGTGTGCTCATGCTCTCGCATGGCTCGCCACAAGTCAATGTAACACTCTCCTGTGAGTGGATGAAGACCGTGTGGATTCAGATCTGACAGCGGTTTTAGTACGTAGGCATGCTGCAGGATTTCATGGCGAGGGACCTGGATTGAGTTGTGGTCGATAATGCAATCACCATAGAGCAGTAGATCCAGGTCCATGGTGCGGGAAGCAAAGCGTTCCGCGCCTGTAGTTCGGCCGCATCGGTGTTCGATTTGTTTGAGTATGGTCTGTACTTTAACTGCCCTCAGGTGGGTAAGAAAACGCACCACCAGGTTGATGAAGGGCGGACCGACAAAGCCGATAGCGGCATTCTGATAGGCAGGAGAGCAGTCAATAGCATGGAGATGCTGCTCGAGCAGGGCCAGGGCCTTGTTGATATTTTCCCGGGGCTGAATATTGGCGCCGATGCCGATGAAAACTTCAGGCATGTGCTGTTTTACCGCGTTCGATGACTACCCCGACATCACCAGCCCGACTCAGTGCGCCATGTTTATTAATGCGAACCCGACACCAGGAAACAGCAAATTCCTCAAACAGGAGAGTGGCTATATCCTCAGCAAGTCGTTCCACCAAATGACATTTTGATGCCACGGCGTAGGTACTGACCTGTTGCGCGACGGCCTTGTAGTTCAGCGCATCTTCCAGCTGGTCACTTGCCGCCGCAGTGCTGATGTCCGCCGCGAGGTCGAGATCGATATAGATTCTCTGTTCCTGCTCGCGCTCCCAGTCCCAGACACCGATAATACAGTCCACAGCCAGGTCGCGAATAAATACAATATCCATTGAGTGGTTTCCAGAAGAATTGGACAGATTCTGCTATTCTATGACAAGTTGCGGCTGACGGGTCACAATGATGTTGTAAACACTTGCAATCAACGGCTTCACCCTCTGCGATACCGGTACGAAGTTATGACATACACGCTGCCTCTGTTGGGGTATCTACTGGGCTCCTTGTCATCGGCGATAATTATCTGTCGTATCATGGGGTTGCCTGATCCACGTAGCAGCGGCTCGGGTAACCCGGGTGCTACCAATGTACTGCGCTTCGGCAATAAACTGGCGGCAATAATGACCTTGCTCGGTGACTTATTAAAGGGTCTGGTGCCGGTGCTGCTGGCACGCTGGCTGCAAGCAGATGTGCTGATCATAGCGATAACCGCCGTTGCCGCATTTTTGGGGCACTTGTTTCCGCTGTTTTTCCAGTTCAAAGGTGGCAAAGGAGTGGCTACCGCATTTGGGGTTTATCTGGCGCTGGATATGCGTCTGGCAGTGGCACTGCTGGCTACCTGGATGATTATAGCTTTTGCCAGTCGCTACTCTTCTTTGGCTGCACTGTCAGCGGCAGTACTGGCACCGGTGTATGTTTACCTGATTTCGCATCAAGCCGCCTATGTAGTAACAACCACAGTGATTGCGATACTGATTCTGTGGCGTCACCGCGGTAATATTCAGCGCCTGCGAGCGGGACAGGAAGACCAAATCAAGCTTGGCAGTAAGCAATCCGGGGATTCGTAGAATCTTTGATATTCCAGGCTTTCAGAATAATGCGGGCAGCGACTCCAGTGACCAGCGCGGGTGGATGGAAAAATCGAGGGACGTGATGGCCCCGAAAGCCAGACGCCGGGCCCCAGCACAGGCGATCATGGCGCCGTTATCGGTACAAAACTCCAGTTTTGGGCAGTACAGACTGGCCTGCATTTCGGTAACAATGTCTTGCAATCGCTGCCGCAGCACCAGGTTGGCACTAACGCCACCGGCGATCACCAAATGACGATAACCGGTCTGTTGCAGGGCGCGTCGACACTTTAGGGACAGGCTTTCTGCCATGGCCTGCTGAAAGCCGGCTGCAATATCTGCGAGTGTGTCAGCATCCAGAGGCTGCTGTTGTTTTACCAGGGTTAGGGCAAAGGTTTTCAGACCGCTATAGCTAAAATCAAGCCCCGGCCGGTTCATCATGGGCAGGGGAAAGCGGAAACGTGATGCGTTCCCATGTAGTGCAGTAGCTGCTATGGCCGGACCGCCGGGGTAGGGTAGGCCGAGAATTTTAGCGGTTTTGTCGAATGCCTCACCAGCGGCATCATCGAGGGTTTGTCCCAGGATCCGGTATTGACCGATCTGCTGGACATCAACCAACAGGGTATGTCCGCCAGAGACCAGCAATGCCAGAAAGGGCAGTGGTGGTGGGTCCTGTTCCAGCATTACAGCGAGCAAATGACCTTCCATATGGTGTATCCCACAGGCCGGGATGTTCCAGCCAAAGGCGAGGCTGCGCCCCAAAGCGGCACCCACCAGCAGGGCTCCGGCCAGACCCGGTCCGGCGGTATAAGCGACACCATCGATGGCAGTAGATGGGGCTTGTACGTTTGCCAACAGTTGTTTGATCAGTGGCAGACACTTGCGCAGGTGATCACGAGCGGCCAATTCCGGCACCACGCCGCCATAGGGCTCATGGGTTGCGAGTTGTGAATACAGCAGATGGGAGCGCAAGCCGCGGTTACTGTCGAATAGCGCGGCTCCGGTGTCATCGCAGGAGGTTTCGATTCCTAAAATCAGCATAACTTATTGGAGTACTAGCCGTTCTCGGGCAAAAGAATAGCCGCCACTTCACTGGACCAGGGATGAAAACCACTCAAGGCAAATAACTCCTGACCAACTGTACGGAACAGGTCCGAGACCAGCATTACCCCCATTTCACGCCGTGGTAGCTTTCTGGCATATGTGAGGATATTGTTCAGGAGCAGGGTTTTTTGTGCTTTATTGTCACTTTTTTGTACCCGACCTACCAGGGCAGTCACCACCGCGTACTGTAAATCCAGATCAGCGGGGACCGGAACATTCTCTCCGGCTAGAATAGCGTCGACATCAGGTAGATGCTCGAGATTTTTGATGTAGGCGAGTAGCTCAATGCCGGCTGCCGGGCCAACACAAGCTTGCACCGCGCCGACAAGAAGATCGGTTTGATGTTCAAACTTTTGCAGGGCGCGATGAGTGAATTCCCAGGATCTTGGCGTTGGGAAAGCAGACGGATTCAGGACAGGGTCAAAGTCAAACAGGCGATCAGGGCGAAAGCGTAAAAAGCCGATCACGCGCTCATCAATTCCAACACTCCAGGCCCAGCTGGTCCAGTCCTCCAGATTAACATCAACTTCAAAATGGGCAAAGCGATTGGCCAGTGGCGCTGGCATGGTGTAGCTTATGCCGCGATCGCCCTGGCGGTTACCGGCGGAAACTATTGCCCAGCCTGGTGGCACCACGTAGTCACCCAGCCTGCGGTCCAGGACCAGTTGGTAGGCAGCAGCGGAAACTGTTGGTGGTGCTGAGGTAATTTCATCGAGAAACAGAATTCCGGATGTCCCCTGACGATCGGAGTGCGGCAGCATGGCAGGGACCGCCCACTGCACAGAGTCCCCTTGGCGGAAGGGGATGCCGCGCAGGTCGCTGGGCTCCATCTGGGACAGCCGCAGATCAACCACCGGCACCGTATGTCGGGCTGCAATCTGTCTCACCATATCCGATTTGCCAACCCCGGGCGGACCCCAGAGCATCACTGGCGTATGATAGCCATTATCGGTGCTGAGAAATTCGTGATCGAGGATGCGAATGATTTGTGCGGGACGCATGGACCTTCCTGTTGGTATTGGCAATCGATTGTACCGCTCAAGCTTTGACAGGTGGGCAAAAGAAAGCTGGTCGTGACCAAAAAGCAGCCAATAAGCTTGGCCAGGAGGCTGTCCGAGAATCTTCTTGGACAGCCTCCTGGCAATTGTTATGGTACTCATAACCATATCGCAGTTGTGGACAGAGGTGGTGAAATGTAGAATCAGCTGGATAAATTATAGAGGTTTTACCATTTTGGCCGATACTGCGAGGCATAGATGCTGCACTGAAGTGTGATAGTGTAGAGTGCTGGTGCTACGCATAAAGCTGCAGTCACCTCGTATACAAAAGGCGACAACATGACAGGATTTTTAAAATCAATTGATGAGAGAACCCGGCTGGCAGGGATCAATAAACTTGAATTGTTGCTCTTCAGCCTGGGTACGAACGGTGTGACTGGCCGTGATGAAGTCTACGGAATCAATGTATTCAAAGTTCGGGAAGTAATGACCATCCCGGAGATCACGCACGCCCCCAATATGCCGGCTGCGATAGAGGGCATGGTAAGTCTGCGGGATGAGATGGTGCCAGTGCTTCATCTGCCGCATTTTTGTGGCATCCAGGACTCGGAGCCGGTCAATTTTATGATTACAACCGAGTTCAATCATCATGTTCAGGGTCTGTTGGTGTGTGCGGTTGATAACATTCGCCGGGTTTCCTGGGATGATATCAAGACTCCACCGCCGATGTTGGCTGCACACCTCGGCGGTTTAGTGACTGCAGTCACCAAATTGTCTGATGAGCGTTTGGTCATGGTACTGGACGTAGAAAAAATTCTTGCAGAAACTGCAGAGTTTTATAAGGATGACGATTTATACCAGGGCATTGAGCCATCCAAGCAGGATGTTATGGTTTTGTTTGCGGATGATTCAAATGTGGCCCGTACCCAGATCCAGAAAACCCTGCAGCGCATGAAATTGCGGTATATCTCCACGATCAATGGCAAGGAAGCCTGGAACAAGTTGCAGGAATTGGCTGACCAGGCTGAGGTCAGAGGTGCTGACGTCAGTCATACGGTACCTGTAGTACTCACAGATGTGGAAATGCCGGAAATGGATGGTTATGTCTTGACCAAGAAGATCCGTGCAGACGATCGCTTCAAAAATGTCAGAGTTGTTATTCACTCCTCATTATCAGCAGAAACCAATGTGCAGCTGGGTATGGCTGTCGGTGCTGATGACTATGTCGCGAAATTCAATCCCAAGGAACTCTCTGCTGCCCTGAGAAAACTCATCAAATAAATCGGGGTCAGGTCTTGTTTCGCGGATGCTTTCTTTGTCTGGTAGGCGTCTTTGTCCCCCAAAGGGGGTGGCTTATCCTTCATCGATCTTGTTAAAGGATGAATCGGCCCTTTCAGGCTTTTAGCTGTCCGATCATGACCGGGATGGTCAAATTACGTTTGGGAGCTTGCCTGACGAAGCCATTCCCAAGTATGCAATATTTGTGTGCTTAATTCCTTATATATCGGCTCCCAACTAAGAACTTCTTTAGCTCTTGAAGCCTGACTTACAAGTATAGGAGGATCACCGGGTCTGGCAGCCATGACCTTGGATGAAATATCTCGACCGGTTATGTTTCTTGCAATTTCGATCACCTCCCGTACTGAGTAACCCCGTTCAACGCCTAAGTTCAGAGATGTATTGATACCGCCATTAAGCAGGTAATTTAACGCCTTTACATGCGCATCTGCCAAATCAGAAACATGAATGTAGTCTCTGATACAGGTTCCATCGGGGGTCCTGTATTGGTCACCATAAATGTTGATATGTGAGCGACCTCCTAATGCGGTGTTAAGCACCAAAGGGATCAGGTGGGTTTCTGGCTCGTGTGATTCCCCAATATCGCCAGCTGGATCAGCGCCAGATGCATTGAAATAGCGCAAGATTACATGTTGTAGTCCATACGCCTGGTGGAAATCTACTAGCATCTGCTCAACCATCAACTTGGAACGGCCATAAGGATTAATGGGATACTGTGGATGATCCTCCCCGATGGGAACCACCTCTGGGATACCGTAGGTTGCACATGTGCTGGAAAATATACACTTATCCAAACCATAATCGTGCATGGCTTCGAGTAGTGTCAGGCTTCCATCTACATTATTTCGGTAGTACATGGCAGGCTTTTTCATCGACTCTCCGACATAAGTAGAGGCGGCAAAATGTATGACTGCCAGTGGCTTGTATTTTCTCAAAACACTTTCTATGCGCTTCCTATCCAAGATATCACCTACTTCAATTGGCCCCCATTTCACTGCCCATCTGTGCCCACAGCTCAGATTGTCATAGGTAATCGGCGTAAAACCCGCCTGATCGAGCGCCTTACAAGCATGCGACCCGATATAACCCGCTCCTCCGGTAACCAGGATATTGCAGTTTCTAGTCATTATCGGATAGCCATTTTTCGAAATATGGTATTGTGAGTTTTAGGCCTTCCTCCAATCCAATTTTTGGCGCCCAGTCTAACGCTTCTCTAGCAAAACTGATGTCCGGTTTTCGTTGCTGAGGATCATCCTCGGGTAGCGATTTAAAGTCGATCTCAGATGTTGTGCCGGTTAGCTCGATTACTTTCTGGGCTAATTCCAGCATTGTCAATTCGATTGGGTTACCAAGATTGATCGGACCACAAATATTGTCAGAGGTCTTCATCAAAAGCAGAAGTCCGGTAATCAGGTCATCCACATAACAGAATGACCTGCTTTGTTGGCCATTTCCATTGATGGTGATCTTCTCGCCCTTAAGTGCCTGGACGATAAAGTTAGAAACCACTCGACCATCATTTGGGTGCATACGCGGACCATAGGTGTTGAAGATTCTTGCAACCTTGATACGCTGTTTGTGTTGTCTATGATAGTCAAAAAAGAGGGTTTCGGCGCAGCGTTTGCCCTCATCATAACAGGAACGGATCCCGATCGGATTGACGTGGCCCCAGTAGTCTTCTGTTTGTGGGTGCACATTGGGATCGCCATACACCTCACTGGTTGACGCCTGGAGGATCTTGGCTTTGACTCGCTTGGCCAGACCCAGCATGTTGATAGCCCCGTGAACGCTGGTCTTGGTGGTCTGCACCGGATCGAACTGGTAATGAATCGGTGAGGCAGGGCAGGCAAGATTGTAAATCTCATCGACTTCGACATACAGGGGAAAACATACATCGTGGCGCATTATTTCAAACCTTGGGTGACCAAGCAGATGGGCAATGTTCATTTTATTTCCGGTGTAGAAATTGTCGACACAGAGCACGTCATGGCCGTCTTTTAGCAAACGCTCACACAAATGAGAACCCAGGAAGCCCGCGCCGCCCGTGACCAGAATCTTTAGTGTACTATCGTAACCTAGCATTATTTATCCTTAGCTCTAAATCATGAAAAGTGTTCTTGATTTGCTTCAGGGATTGCTGCTTTACTCACATTTTGTGGCAACCAGATGTTGATGGAGTCACTTTATGGCAATATAAGTGGGGGGGTTGGATTATTGTTATTCATTAGCAATATACTCGCTTTTCTGCTGCCGCGATTATAAATATTTCACTGGTTGCTTTTTAGTGGTAATTCACGGTCCATCTATGTGGGAATCACACTTTAAGATGTGGCCAAATTGATTGGCTCACCCCGGGAATGTGATTGGCCTATCAAACTGGGGGCACTCAATAATTTATGCCTGAGAGTGTTTATCGAGCATCTGGACAACCTTGAGGCAGCCTATCTTAGTTGAAGTGGTTTAGCAATACGTTGTGGTAGGGCAAGAAAGTACCAGTTCTCTAGATGAATCGGTACCGGATTTAGCTTGGTAAATTACCTTGTACCGTGGCTGTAGAGATGGAAGAAGCCCTTGGCCCAGTGTATGGTACACAGGGTTAGGGCCAGCGGCGTACCCCATCCAGGTGAGTGGTGGCTGAATAAATGGGTTACTCCCTTATTTGGTTTTCATATTCCAAGAACCAGCGGTAAGTATCGGTCAGCCCTTGCTCCAGGCTGATGGTGTGACTCCAGCCCAGTTTATTGAGCAGAGACACATCCAGTAACTTGCGCAGAGTTCCGTCGGGCTTGCTTGAATCAAATACCAGGTTGCCACGAAAACCTATAATTTTCTTAAGGGTTTCAGCCAATTCCCGGATGCTGCAGTCGAGGCCGGTGCCGATGTTGATGTGTGACAACATCGGCTGGGTATGGGCTTGGTAGGTTTTATGCGGTAAGGTCAAGACATGTACACAGGCTGAGGCCATGTCATCAACATGCATAAATTCACGCATTGCCTTGCCACTGCCCCAGATCACAACCTCAGGCTTATGATGTATTTTTGCTTCATGGATACGTCGCAGCAGGGCCGGGATAACGTGCGAATTGACGGGGTGAAAATTATCGCCAGGGCCATACAGATTGGTCGGCATCACCGAGCGGTAGTCGGTACCATACTGGCGGTTATAGGATTCGCAAAGTTTGATGCCAGCGATCTTGGCAATTGCATAAGGTTGATTGGTTGTTTCCAGCAGGCCCGTCAGCAGGGCATCTTCACGCATCGGCTGGGACACCGCCCGGGGATAAATGCAGGAGCTGCCAAGAAACAGTAGTCGCTTGATGCCATGGCGGTGGCAGAGGTCAACAATACTTGTTTCGATCATCAGATTACTGTAGATGAACTCAGCCGGATAGGTATTGTTGGCATAAATACCGCCGACCCTGGCTGCTGCCAGAATCACATATTCTGGCCGTGTTTCGGCAAAAAAGGCATCCACCTGATCCTGGCTGGTTAGATCCATTTCGTGATGAGTGCGGCCCAGAATATTATGGTACCCGGCATCGCGTAGATGCCGTGCAATGGCTGAACCGACCATCCCTTGATGACCGGCGATGTAGATTTTTGAATCTGTCTTGAGCATGATCGATTGAGTTGATTGGTGGGTGTGCAGAGAGGTTTCCTCCCCGCTGTGTGGCTCACGATGATTTGGGTTTCATTGGATTCTAGCGTAATATTCTTGCCACCTACTGGAGAATTTCAGTATAGCGTAAATCGAAGGACCCACCAATTGATCCGACCTATAAAAGGCAGTTGGTCAATGTTGAAGCCGCCAGCACGATCGGGAATGGCGGGCACCAGAAGAGAAAATCGTGTTATGGTAAAGAATTGCCATCGCACTGCGCATGCCCATATGAACCGAAAACCTTCCTTTGATAGCTTGCTAAATCAGGCGGAATTTCTGGTCAGTGTGCCTGAATACCGCCTTTGTCCAACCGATCAAGGGTTAGAGGTGGCCTTTGCCGGGCGCTCCAATGCCGGCAAGTCCAGTGCCATAAACGCCCTGGTTCGGCGTCGCGGACTCGCCAAGACCAGCAAGACGCCCGGTCGTACGCGGCATCTGGTATTTTTTTGTCTGGATGAGCAGCGACGGTTGGTGGATCTACCCGGTTATGGCTTTGCCAAAGCATCAGCGCGTGTGCATTGGCAATGGGAGCGTATGATCGAGGCCTATCTTGGTCAGCGCAAGTGTCTTAGGGGCTTGGTGTTGTTGCTGGACTGTCGGCGTTCATTGCTCGATTCAGATCGGCAAATTCTACTCTGGTGTCTGGCCTCGGCTATGCCGGTACATATTTTGTTGACCAAGGCGGATAAATTAACCCGAAATCAGCTCAACCAAACCCAACAGAGCTTGCATAAAGAACTGGATGCTATGGGCCTGGTTTGTACTGTTCAGGGGTTTTCGGCACTCAAAAACCAGGGAGTGGAAGAGGCGCGTATATTGCTAGCGCAGTGGTTCGATTACGAGACGAAAAAAACCCCGGCATAGAGGGGAGGTCTTAGCCGGGGCCACAACTTTAGACTTCGTCGGGTGACGAAGCCCGCCGCTCAGGGAGGAGGAGCGGATCGGCATTTCACGTCTATGTGGTGCCGATGCATCATAAGACTGGCACTGTTTCGAAAAGTTCCCAGCAACGCTGTGATTGCTTAAAAAATTTTTACACCCTTACCAAACTACGTACCACATTCCTTAATCGGCTAATGGGCCTGGGACCAGTTATCACCAATTCCGGCATCCACCAGGAGCGGAATACGCAGTTGCGCAGCTTCTGTCATGATGTTCGACAAGGGCTCGACCAATGCACCAATACGGGTTTCCCGGATTTCAAAAATCAGCTCATCATGCACTTGCAGGATCATGTGTACATCCTTTGACCATTGTTCAGTAATGGTCTGATCAACGCAGATCATAGCGCGTTTGATAATATCTGCAGCGGTACCCTGCATCGGGGCATTGATGGCGACACGTTCGGCATTCTGTCGCATACTGTAGTTGCGCGCATTGATATCTGGCAGGTACAGCCGCCGTCCGAACAGGGTCTCGACATAGCCCTGCTCACGAGCCTTGGCCCGGGTGAGTTCCATGAAGGATTGCACGCCGGGGTAATGGGTGAAGTAATCTTGCATGTACGCTTCAGCTTCGGTGCGCCCGATTTCCAGCTGCCGGGCCAGGCCGAAGGCGGACATACCGTAGATAAGGCCGAAATTGATGGCTTTGGCACGGCGGCGTTGTTCGGTGGTGACGGCATCGAGTTCCACTCCGAATACTTCAGCCGCGGTTGCGCGGTGTACATCGAGACCACGGGTGAAGGCCTGCACCAATCCAGGGTCGCCGGACAGGTGTGCCATGATCCGCAACTCGACTTGGGAGTAGTCCAGCGACAGGAGTTTAAAGCCCGGTTCGGCGATGAAGGCCTCACGGATACGTCGGCCCTCGGTACTGCGTACCGGAATGTTCTGCAGATTTGGATCGCTGCTTGACAGTCGCCCCGTAGAAGCCACGGCCTGATGATAAGAAGTATGCACACGCCCGGTTTCCGGGTTCACCAGGCCCGGCAATTTATCGGTGTAGGTGGATTTGAGTTTGCTCAGACTGCGGTGTTGTAAAATCAGGCGTGGCAAGGGGTAATCAACAGCCAGCTCCTGGAGTACAGATTCGGCTGTGGAGGGTTGGCCCTTCGGAGTTTTGCGCAAGACCGGCATGCCCAGGCGCTCGAACAGCACTTCCTGGATTTGTCGTGGCGACTGGATATTGAATTCTGTACCAGCCAGTTCATAGGCCTGCTGCACGAGATCGTGCATGGTGGCCTGCATTTCTTGGCCCTGTTGTTGTAGCATGAGTCCGTCGATGATGACACCGGTACGTTCCATTTTCGAGAGCACCGGTAACAACGGCATTTCGATCTGCTCAAAGACTTTGCATTGTTTTGGATGCTGCTGCAGATCAGGCCACAGTTTCTGGTGCAGTCGCAGGGTAATATCGGCATCTTCTGCGGCATAGGGAGCCGCTTGCTCCAGTGCCACTGAGGAAAACAGGATCTGTTGTTTTCCTTTGCCGGCCACTTCCGAGAACTTGATGGTATTGTGGCCTAGATAGGCCAGCGCCAAGTCATCCATATTGTGGCGACTAAAGGTACTGTTAAGGACGTAGGATTCGAGCATAGTGTCAAATCGCATACCCTGCATCAGCACACCCTGACGTGCCAGAATCTGGTGGTCGTATTTCAGATTTTGTCCAACCTTGGCATGTTCCGGGCTTTCCAGTAGCGAGCGCAGACGTTGCAGCACCAGCGGCTTGGGCAGTTGCTTCGGAGCCCCCAGGTAATCATGACCGAGTGGAACATAGGCGGCTTCACCTGGGCGATCGCTGAAGGAAATACCGACCAGTTCGGCCAGATGGGCGTCCAGGGAGGTGGTTTCGGTATCAAAGGCGAAAACCTCGGCTTGTTCCAGACGTTTGACCCAGCGCTCAAGGTCTTCTTCAGTAAGAATGGTGTCGTAGCACGGCTCATCCGGTGGTGTGGTATTCCCCACGGTACTTCTGTTGCTGGCAGCTGCATTGGCATGCAGTTCAGCCAACCAGGTGCGAAACTGCAAACGGGAATACAATTTGCTCAGGGCTTCGGTATCTGCATTTTTCAAGCGCAGATCGCTTGCTTCGGGCAACTCCAGGTTACGGCGTACCGTGACCAGTTTGCGGTTGTGTTCCAGGCGATCCAGGCTATGACGCAAGTTCTCGCCGACTTTACCACCGATGTGGTTGGCATCGGCGATGATCGCATCCAAAGAGCCGTATTCCTGCAACCAGCGGGCAGCGGTTTTGGGTCCAACCTTGGGCACTCCGGGGATATTATCGGCATTGTCTCCCACCAATGCGAGATAGTCGATAATACGCTCAGGGGGTACGCCGTATTTTGTGATTACCCCGGCGCGGTCGTAGCGGATATTTTTCATGGTATCAACCATCACGACATGGTCATCAACCAGCTGTGCCAGGTCTTTGTCACTGCTGGCGATCAGGCAGGTCTGGCCGGCAGCACTGGCCCGAGTCGAAAGAGTAGCGATGACATCATCCGCCTCAACCCCGGGGATGACCAGCAGTGGCAGGCCTAAGGCAGACACCAGCTCGTGTACGGGCGCGATCTGCACCCGCAGTTCATCAGGCATCGGTGGTCGGTTGGCTTTGTACTCGGGATATATTTGATGACGAAATGTAGGTCCTTTGGCATCGAACACCACAGCCATATGCCTCGGTCTATATTGACGTACCAGGCTTTTAAGCATGTTAATGACCCCATATACCGCCCCAGTCGGCTGACCATCCGATGCCGTCAGTCCGGGCATGGCATGGTAAGCCCGAAATAGATAAGAAGATCCGTCAACCAGAACGAGCATACAAGGGGGTGTCAGTCAGAAAAAGGGGTCAGAGCCCTTTTTTATACTATAGATTATTGATATATATAGTTTAAATATCTAAAAAAAGAAGTAAGACTCTTACTTTTAGAGTGTACCATAAAAAAAGGGCTCTGACCCCTTTTTTGATTTTTGCTGTAGAATGACTTTGTATGGACAAGTTAATGCAACATGATCTGGCTGGGTGGGTTGCGCTTGCAGACAAGGAGTTGCGAGGCAAGTCGCTTGAAAGTCTGACGGTATCTACGCCCGAAGGGATTGGTATCAAACCGCTGTACACGGCAACAGATACTGCTGGCCTGGAATATTTGGATTCCCTGCCTGGTTTTGCGCCTTACCTGCGTGGACCACGCGCTACGATGTATACCGGTCGACCTTGGACAGTGCGCCAGTATGCCGGGTTTTCCACCGCTGAAGAATCCAATCGTTTTTATCGCAAAGCTCTGGCGGCTGGCCAAAAAGGTCTCTCAATCGCCTTCGACTTGGCGACCCATCGTGGCTATGATTCTGATCATCCACGAGTCAGTGGGGACGTCGGCAAAGCCGGGGTGGCGATTGATTCGGTGGAGGATATGAAGCGGCTATTTGCGGGTATTCCGCTAGGGCAGATGTCGGTATCCATGACCATGAATGGGGCAGTGTTGCCAATTTTTGCCATGTTCATTGTTGCTGCTCAAGAGCAGGGTGTGGCCCCGTCTGCACTGGCTGGTACCCTGCAAAATGATATTCTCAAAGAATTCATGGTCCGCAACACCTACATCTACCCACCCCAGCCCTCGATGCGGATTGTGGCCGATATTATTGGATACTCCGCAGCCCAGATGCCACGCTTTAACCCGATCTCGATTTCCGGTTATCACATGCAGGAAGCGGGGGCCACTGCGGCTCAGGAGTTGGCCTATACTCTGGCCGATGGGATCGAGTATGTGCGTGCTGCCCTATCCAGCGGATTGTCAGTGGATCAGTTTGCACCCCGGTTGTCGTTCTTTTTCGGTATTGGCATGAATTTTATGATGGAAATAGCCAAGCTGCGGGCAGCTCGGCTGCTGTGGTCGGAACTGATGCAGCTGCATTTTCAACCCACTGATCCGCGCTCTTTGATGCTGCGCACCCATTGTCAGACTTCCGGTGTTAGCCTGACCAGTCGTGATCCGTATAACAATATCATCCGTACTACACTTGAGGCACTGGCAGCGGTGCTGGGTGGAACACAGTCATTGCACACCAACAGTTTTGATGAGGCTCTGGCCCTGCCAACCGAATTTTCCTCACGCATCGCTCGCAATACCCAGCTCGTGCTGCAGAACGAAACAGGTCTGACCGATGTTGTTGATCCTTTGGGTGGTAGTTATTATCTGGAAAGATTAACCGCTGATCTGGCCACCGCTGCCCGGGAATTGATTGCTGAGGTAGACGGCATGGGCGGCATGACGGCAGCGGTGGCTGCCGGGCTGCCCAAGCTGCGGATTGAAGAGGCGGCTGCACGCCGCCAGGCCCGACTGGATCAGGGAGAAGATGTGGTGGTGGGGGTCAATCGCTATCCACTGGAGGAAGAGCCGGAGGTGGATATTCTGCAGATTGACAATGCTGAGGTGCGCCGTTTACAGGTCGAGCGACTGCAGCAAGTAAGGGCAGAGCGTGATGAAAAAGTTTGTCGGGAAGCGTTGCAACAGCTGTCTGCGGCAGCAGCCAAAGAGCGCGAAAATCTTGTGCCCTATGCGATTACAGCTGCCCGAGTACGTGCCACTGTGGGAGAAATTTCGGATGCACTGGAAACAGTATTTACCCGCCACCGTGCCAAGGTGTATTCGGTGAGTGGGGTGTATGGGGCGGCTTGTGAAAACGATGATGGTTTTCGTGCGGTGACTGCGCAGGTCAGCCGGTTTGCTGAACAACACGGTCGCCGACCAAGGTTGTTGGTGGTAAAACTGGGTCAAGACGGTCATGATCGTGGTGCCAGAATCATCGCCACCGGTTTTGCCGATATGGGTTTTGATGTCGACATTGGACCCTTGTTCCAGACACCGCAGGAAGCGGCCCGGCAGGCGGTAGAAAATGATGCCCATATGATCGGGGTGTCTTCACAGGCCGCAGGCCACATGGCGCTGGTGCCCGAACTTATGGCGGCCCTCAAAGCCGAACAGGCCGAGGATATTCTGGTGGTTTGTGGGGGAGTCATCCCACCTCAGGATTACGACTTTTTGCAACAACAGGGGGTGGTGGCGATTTTTGGACCCGGGACCAGCCTGCCGGTTGCAGCGGGGGCGCTCATGCTCTTGCTGGAAGAGCATCTGCAGTCCGGCTCAAGTACTGATGACCATTTGGGAGCAGGGTAGGAGGTATCGTGCAGGACATCATAGAACGACTGGAACTAAAGAGACAGCAGGCTCGCCTCGGAGGCGGGGTCGAGCGCATCGACAAGCAGCATGGCAAGGGCAAGCTCACTGCTCGTGAACGGATTGAATTGCTGCTCGATGCCGACAGCTTTGAAGAATGGGATATGTTTGTCGAGCACCGTTGCCAGGATTTTGACATGCAGCAACAGTCGATCCCCGGCGACGGAGTGGTCACCGGATGGGGCACTATTTACGGGCGCCAAGTTTTTATTTTCAGCCAGGATTTTACCGTCTTCGGTGGCTCGTTGTCTGAGACCCATGCCGAAAAGATTGTCAAAATTATGGACAAGGCGGTCCAGGTTGGGGCACCGATTATCGGTATTAACGATTCCGGTGGTGCCCGCATCCAGGAAGGGGTGGCCTCGCTGGGTGGCTACGCCGATATCTTTCAGCGCAATGTGCTGGCTTCTGGTGTGGTACCACAGATTTCCATGATTATGGGCCCCTGTGCCGGTGGTGCGGTGTATTCACCGGCGATGACTGATTTTATTTTTATGGTTCGAGATTCTTCGCACATGTTTGTGACCGGCCCCGAAGTGGTGAAAACGGTAACTCATGAAAGCGTCAGTGCTGAGGAACTCGGTGGCGCCCATACCCATACTTCCCGGTCCGGTGTGGCCCACAAGGCCTTTGATAATGATGTCGATGCCCTGTTCATGTTGCGCCGCTTTGTTAACCTGCTGCCTTCAAATAATCGGCACAAAGCACCGGCATTACCGGTCCGTGATCATCCAGACCGGGTGGAAAAAGCACTGGATACCTTGGTGCCGATTGATCCGAACCAGCCCTATGATATGAAGGAGTTGCTGGTTAAGGTGGTTGATGATCAGGAGTTTTTCGAGATTCAAGAAGATTTTGCTGCCAATATTATTGTTGGTCTGGGTCGTATGGCCGGTCATACGGTGGGTTTTGTCGCCAATCAACCCATGGTGCTGGCCGGTTGTCTGGACATTAACTCAGCGACCAAAGCCGGGCGCTTTGTGCGTTTTTGTGATGCTTTTAATATTCCCATTGTGACTTTCGTCGATGTTCCAGGGTTTCTACCCGGTACCGATCAGGAGTTCGGTGGCATTATTCGCCATGGTGCCAAGTTGTTGTATGCCTTTGCCGAAGCTACGGTTCCCAAGGTCACGGTGATCACCCGCAAGGCCTATGGCGGGGCGTATGATGTGATGAGTTCAAAACACTTGCGCGGTGATGTTAACCTGTGCTGGCCGAGTGCTGAAATTGCGGTTATGGGGCCCAAGGGGGCGGTGGAAATCATTTTTCGCCAGGAAAAGGGGGATCCAGAAAAAATCACCGCCCGCACAAAAGATTACCGCAGCAAGTTTGCCAGTCCCTTTGTCGCGGCCCGGCGTGGTTTCATTGATGATGTTATTCGTCCCCGCAACACCCGTCGCCGCCTGTGTCGTTCACTGGCCCTGCTGGTTGATAAGCAACTGCATAATCCATGGCGAAAGCACGGTAATATCCCGCTATGACTACCATGTTCAGAAAAATTCTAGTCGCCAATCGTGGTGAAATTGCCTGCCGGGTACACCGCACCGCCCAGCAGATGGGGATTGCGACAGTTGCTGTCTATTCAGCCGCTGACCAACGAGCCAGGCATGTAACAATGGCCGATGAAGCGGTCTATATCGGCCCATCAGCGGCAGCGCAGAGCTATCTTCGTATCGAAGCTATTGTTGATGCCTGTCTACAGACCGGTGCGCAGGCGGTACATCCAGGCTATGGGTTTCTGTCTGAAAATGCGGCCCTGGTCGAGGCCCTGGAGGCCCAGGGTATTGCCTTTATCGGTCCTCCTGTCAAGGCCATGCAAATCATGGGCGATAAGATTGTCTCCAAACGACTGGCTGAGGAAACCGGAGTTCCTACTATTCCCGGCTACACCGATGTGATTGCTGACGCTGAACAAGCGGTGATCATTGCCAATGAGATTGGTTATCCGGTACTGCTTAAGGCCAGCGCCGGCGGTGGCGGTAAAGGCATGCGGGTGGCCTGCAATGACGATGAATGCAGGGATGGTTTTGAGCGTGCCAGTGGGGAGGCGGCGACCGCTTTTGGTGATGATCGCATGTTCCTGGAAAAATACATTCAGGGTCCCCGGCATATCGAGATCCAAATCATGGCCGATCAGCACGGCCAGGTGCTGTATCTGGGTGAACGGGAATGCTCGATCCAGCGCCGCCACCAGAAAGTGATTGAAGAATCCCCTTCGGTGTTTATCGATCCGTTGACCCGGGCGGAGATGGGCCAGCAGGCCGTCGCCCTGGCGCGTGCTGTGGACTATTGCTCTGCTGGCACGGTGGAGTTTATTGTTGATGGTGAGCGTAATTTCTATTTTCTGGAAATGAATACCCGCCTGCAGGTCGAACACCCGGTTACCGAGTGTGTGACTGGCCTGGATCTGGTGGAGCTGATGATCCGAGTGGCGGCCGGTGAGCCTCTTCCGCTACGCCAGGAACAGGTCTGTCAGCAGGGCTGGGCGGTGGAATGTCGGGTCTATGCAGAAGACTCCAGTCGTGGGTTTTTGCCATCAATCGGTCGCCTGTCTCGCTACAGTGAGCCACAGACTGAAGGTCTTCGGGTTGACAGCGGGGTTAAGGCCGGCAGCGAGATCAGTATGTTTTATGACCCCATGATTTCAAAGTTGGTGGCGTACGGGGCGGATCGCAAACAGGCCATTGCCAGGGCGGTTGATGCCCTGGATCATTATTTGATTGATGGGGTGGCCCATAATGGAGCTTTTTTACAGGCCGTTTTTCTGGATGAGGGATTTGCACGTGGTGACTTCAGTACTGATTTTATTGGCCAGCATTATCCAGATGGTTTTCGACCACCGTTGCCTGAGGGTGATCAGCTTATGGCAATGCTGGCGGTGGTTGCCGTATTGCATGATCGCTGTGAACAGCGTGAAGCCACCGGTGCTGATCACGATGCCAATCCAGGGGAGTGGGTGGTTTGTGCTGGCAAGACACGCTGGCACCTGTCTCTTGATGTTGCCCCGAACCACATTCGAGTCGACCTCGACATGCAGACTGACAGCCTTGGTCAGCACACGGTAATGGTACAAACTGATTGGCAACCGGGTGATCGACTCTGCTTGGCAGGGGTAAATGATCGAGAACGAGTGCTTCAGGTACAGGTTCAGGGCAATCACTACTTACTCTCTCAGGCCGCACGTGTTTTGGATTGTCGGGTTCTGGACCCACGCGCAGCAGAACTTGACGAATACATGCTGGAGCGGATTATTCCTGATCGTTCGGGGCAAATCTTCTCACCCATGCCCGGGATGGTGACTTCGGTTCGGGTCCAGGAAGGTGACGAGGTTCAAGCCGGGGCGGCGGTGGCGGTGATTGAAGCCATGAAGATGGAGAATCTGCTGTATACATCACGAAATGGCATCATCGCCAAAGTTCTGGTTCAGCCCGGGGAGGCGGTGCAGGCCGATCAGGTGCTCATTCAATTCGCCTGAAGTCCCCTCAGTCAACGGATTGAGGCTACACATTGCTGCGAAACTCGCAGTGAGTTGTACTGCAACCGTACTTGTATACCTGTAAATGACGCATCTGCATGAGTGTTGTATGAGCATCTCCATCTGACCGCAACTCATTTACTAACACTCAATTTTGCTGATGGGGTTGATTTTCTTTGTGTCATCCCCACATCACTGAGCACGGATTGATCCGGTGGTTTCAGCAGCTTCTGCTTGACAAACCCGTATCGCCGGATATGATTAGCACTCACCGAACCAGAGTGCTAACAACTCTGTTTAACGTTATCCTGGCCACGATTGGCTAGTTACTATTTGTAAGGAGATAAATCCATGAAGATACGTCCACTTCATGATCGCGTAGTATTGCGTCGCATCGAAGACGAACGCACCACACCTGGTGGTATTGTGATTCCTGATTCAGCAACTGAAAAACCCATGCAGGGTGAAATCGTTTCTGTCGGCAACGGCAAAATCATGGACAACGGTGATGTACGTGCCCTCGACCTTAAGGCCGGTGATCGCGTACTGTTTGGAAAATATTCCGGCACCGAAGTCAAAATTGATGGCGAAGAACTCCTGGTAATGCGTGAAGACGACATTATGGGTGTGATTGAAGCCTGATCACTCTTTAGCTGCACATTCTTAACTCAACTGATCAATTGAACAAGAGGTAGAATCTATCATGCCTGCAAAAGAAGTACTATTTGGTGAAAGCGCCCGCAATCGAAAAATGCGCGGTGTCAATATTTTGGCCGATGCGGTCAAGATTACTCTGGGACCTAAGGGTCGCAATGTTATTCTCGATAAATCCTTTGGGTCACCGACTGTGACCAAAGATGGGGTTTCCGTAGCCAAAGAAATCGAGCTCAAAGACAAATTCGAGAACATGGGTGCACAGCTGGTCAAGGAAGTGGCTTCCAAGACCTCCGATGTGGCCGGTGACGGGACTACAACGGCCACTGTGCTGGCTCAGGCCATGCTCCGTGAAGGCCTCAAGGCCGTCGCAGCCGGAATGAACCCGATGGATCTCAAGCGCGGTATCGACAAAGCTGTTGAGCGTGTGACCGAGCATCTGAAACAGATTTCCAAACCCTGTACTGACCATAAAGAAGTGGCCCAGGTTGGAACGGTTTCTGCAAATGCCGATGTTTCCATCGGTAATATCATTGCTGAAGCGATGGAAAAAGTGGGTAAAGAAGGCGTCATCACGGTAGAGGAAGGCTCCGGCCTGGCCAATGAGCTCGACATTGTCGAGGGCATGCAGTTTGATCGCGGTTACCTGTCTCCATACTTCATCAACAAACAGGAAAACATGACGACCGAGATGGAAAATCCTCTAATCCTGATTCATGACAAGAAGATTTCCAACATTCGCGATATGTTACCGATACTGGAAGCGGTAGCCAAAGCCGGCCAGCCGCTGATGATTATCGCCGAAGATGTTGACGGCGAAGCGCTGGCAACACTGGTCGTCAACACCATTCGCGGCATTGTCAAAGTCTGTGCCGTCAAGGCCCCTGGTTTTGGTGATCGTCGTAAAGCCATGCTGCAGGATATTGCGGTATTAACCGGTGGCCAGGTGATTTCCGAAGAAGTTGGCATGAGTCTTGAGAACACCACTATCAATGATCTTGGCCATGCCAAGCGGATTGTGATCAGCAAGGAAAACAGCACCATCGTTGACGGTGCTGGTGATGCCAAGGATATCGAGGCCCGAGTCAACCAGGTCCGGGCACAGATTGAAGAGGCAACTTCCGACTATGATCGAGAAAAAATGCAGGAACGTGTGGCCAAACTGGCTGGCGGCGTTGCCGTGATCAAGGTTGGTGCTGCCACTGAAGTTGAAATGAAAGAGAAGAAGGCACGTGTGGAAGATGCCCTGCACGCTACCCGGGCTGCAGTAGAAGAAGGTGTGGTACCTGGTGGTGGTGTGGCACTGGTTCGCTGCCTCGAATCTCTGGATGCGGTCGATAGTGCCAACCAGGATCAGGAAGTTGGAGTCAACATCGTCCGTCGTGCCCTTGAAGACCCGCTGCGCCAGATTGTCGATAATGCTGGTGGCGAGCCTTCCGTTGTGGTCAATGAAGTCCGCAACAACGAAGGCAACTATGGCTTCAATGCCAGTAATGGTGAATATGGAGACATGATTGCCATGGGTATTCTTGATCCAGCCAAGGTTACGCGTGCCGCATTACAAAATGCCGCATCAATTTCTGGCCTGATGATCACGACCGAAGCCATGGTCGCTGATGCCCCGGAAGATAAGCCCGCAGCACCGATGGGTGGTGCCCCTGATATGGGTGGCATGGGCGGTATGGGTGGTATGGGTGGTATGGGTGGTATGGGTGGTATGATGTAAGTCACCCAGAGAGACAAAAAAGCCCCGCTTGATGGCGGGGCTTTTTTTATTGCAGAGCCAGAGTAATTGTTGAGGCTACCTCCCGGCGCAGTGACAGCTCACAGATTGCGGTCAATAAAGGCCTGCAGTTGCGATTTCGACAACATCCCTACTTTCATATCTTCCACTTCACCGTTCTTGAATAACATCAGGGTGGGTATACCGCGAATACCGTATTTGGGTGGAGTTGCAGGATTTTCATCAATATTGAGTTTGGCAATTTTCAGCCGGCCCGTATATTCACCGGAAATTTCTTCAAGTAAGGGCGCAATTTGCTTGCAGGGGCCACACCATTCGGCCCAGTAATCAATTAATACCGGTTCACGGGATTGTAAAACGTCTTGTTCGAAGCTGTCATCGCTGACATGGGTGATCTGTGCAGACATCAGTTATCATACCTCACTGGATTTGTGATAAAATTGTTCGCCCGAACAGCTCTCACAAGATGGGTCAGGCAAACCTCTATTCTCTGTATATTGGCTCTGAAACGCAAGTTTTTCGGCGCTCTAATCCTTGCCCAATTGCGTGAAGAGTAGGAATCGATCTCTCGTTTCTGGGTTCATTACATGAACCAGGTTACTTCACAACAGTTCCCTGTTCCACCGGCATCATCGTTGGTAGGAGCTGCAGTCTCTTGGTCACAAGCCTCACCGATTTATTTCAACTCCTGTCTATCCTGATATGACCAACACGTACTTGACCGATAAGAAATTTTCTGACTTTAATTTGCCACAGCCATTGCTAGAGGGCCTGAACGAATGTGGGTTCCTGCGATGTACACCGATACAAGCGGCTGCACTGCCACTGTTGCTAGATGGCCAGGACGTCGCTGGACAGGCCCAGACTGGTACCGGAAAAACAGCTGCTTTTCTGGTTGCCTTATTCAACCATTTATGGACACATGATCGGCGGGCGGATGTTTCCGGCAATACACCACGGGCCCTGATTCTGGCGCCGACCCGGGAATTGGCGATCCAGATCCACGAAGATGCGGTCAAAATTGCAGCAGCAACTGATTTTCGTTTGGCGCTGGTCTATGGAGGTACCGGCTATGAGCAGCAGAAACGTTTGCTCAGCACTGGAGTAGATGTACTGATCGGTACTCCGGGGCGATTGCTGGATCTGTTCAAGCAGAAACTTTATGGACTGCAGGGTATTCAGGTCTGTGTCATGGATGAAGCTGACAGGATGTTCGATCTGGGTTTTATTCGTGATGTCCGTTATTTTCTGCGGCGGATGCCTGCCGCGGATGAGCGGCTCAATATGCTGTTTTCCGCAACCTTGTCGTTGCGAGTCAATGAACTTGCCTATGAGCACATGAACAATCCACAGATGATCAAAATTGATGCCAATCGGGTATCGGTGGAACGAATTGTAGAGCAAGTCTATTACCCGGGTAATGAGGACAAGCTCCCGCTGCTGGTAGGTTTGTTGCGACAATTTCAACCACGCCGGGCACTCATTTTTGTCAATACTCGCTGGGCTGCGCAAAAAGTTCAGAACTGGCTCAATGCCAATGGACTCAATGCTGGAATGTTGTCTGGCGGCGTGGTTCAGAATAAGCGGGAAGCTCTGCTGCGAGCGTTCAAGGCTTGTGAAATCAACTTGCTGGTGGCGACCGATGTCGCTGCCAGAGGGCTGCACATCTCCGAAGTCACGCATGTCTTCAATTTTGACCTGCCCCAGGAAGCGGAAGACTATGTACACCGCATAGGTCGTACAGCCAGGGCTGGGGCTGAGGGCATGGCAATCAGCCTTGCTTGTGAAACTCATGCGATGTCGTTGCCGGATATCGAAACTTATATTGGTCACGGTTTGCCGCACCACGATATTACTCCAGAGTTATTGCCACAATTGCAACGACCGGCCTATAGCCCACCTGTCGTCGATGATCGGCGTCATAAGAATAAGGGTAGAAAATCAGCAGGAGTGACCAGGAGGAAGGCGTCGACTCGTACTCAGGTAAAGGACAGTTTGCCAGTTGCAACCGACCCTGCAGAGGCAGCTGCTCCACAGGCTGCTGTCTCTGGAGTCGTTTCAACAGCGCTTGAAGCACAGGCAAAATCTGACTTGTCTGGCAATGTTCGTCATGAACATCGTCGTAAAAATGCCTATGTCCGTGAGATTCCTGCCATAGGCTAGGAGACTGTCCGAGAATAGAGAAACTACTACGGAAAAGCCCTTTTGGTCCATTTTCTCGCTCATGTTCGTTACATACGAGTGATTATTCCATCCTTAGGTTCGT
>CAYQAP010000024.1:0-31071 GCA_964415515.1 uncultured Gammaproteobacteria bacterium
GTGATGACTCACTCGGTAATCTGGAGCAATCCCTGTTACTGGAGGCCGTTGAACGCTGCAATGGCAACATTACCCAGGCTGCCCGCCTGCTCGGCCTGAGCCGACCACAACTGGCGTACCGACTGAAAAAAATATCCCGCCACACTGCTCAAGAGCTTGAGGAAACGTAATTGATAATGAATGAGTCCAGAACACTCTGCTTAGTTACCTTCTTCACCATTCATGACCTGTTAAGCGGAAATTAAGCTACCGTTGCTATACTTCTGTCACAGCTGTTTACCCTACAGGAGAGAAACTATGTCCACACAAGACGGAATGATCAAAGTATGGGATCCTTTTGTGCGGTTTTTTCACTGGACTTTACTGGCTTGCTTTCTTATTGCTTTTGCCACTGAAGATGATCTGCAAATTCTGCATAATGCAGCTGGTTACCTGATTCTTGGTCTTTTGGGATGCCGCCTAATCTGGGGAATAGTCGGTACCCGCCATGCCCGTTTTACCGATTTCATTACCATGCCAACCACAGTCATCAATTACCTCAAAGAGGTTAAATCCGGCACAGCCAAGCGCTATTTAGGCCACAATCCCGCCGGTGGTGCTATGATTGTGATTCTGGTTACGGTTTTGGCATTAACGATCTTTACCGGTATCGGCATGGAACGCAGCGATGTTCCTGCGAATATCGCCTCCTGGTTCTCTCTGTTCAACGGCTACAGCCACCGGACACTCAAACATTTCCACGAGTTTTTGGCCAATCTCAGCATGCTTTTAATTACTGTCCATGTTGCCGGTGTGCTCATCAGCAGCTGGCAGCACCACGAGAATCTGATCCGGGCCATGATTGACGGCAAAAAAAGAATATAAAAAAAGAATATAATTTAGTGCTGTCTGAATTGACCACAATACACAGCTCACTGTCTTACATCTTCCCAGAATAACCCCATGAATAATGACTCTTCAAAAAAATCTGTTCTCATCTGGAACCTGCCGATACGTCTTTTTCACTGGCTTCTGGTAGCCAGCTTCCTCGGTGCCTGGATCACTACCGACAACCGTTTTCTCAATATCCATGCCTACCTCGGCTATTTTGTAGGTGGCCTGGTACTGTTCAGGGTGTTCTGGGGCATCTTCGGTGGACCGAATGCCCGATTCCGGGATTTTTCCTATTCCTATGCCGATGTAAAAAAATTCCTGCAGGGAATGCTGGCGATGCGCCCGGCCCATTATTCCGGCCATAACCCTGCAGGGAGCTGGGCTATCTTCGGGATGTTGATCTTTCTGGTTGTAATCATTATGTCAGGAGTATTGAGCCTGGGTGGAGATGAGGGTCAGGGCCTGCTGGCTAACTGGACCGGGGTGAAATTTGGCTCGCTGGTTGCTGATATCCATAACGGTCTTGCCTCGCTGATGGCCTGGTTGGTGGTTGTACACATATTGGGGGTGGTAACTGAAAGTTATTTACACAAGGAAAATCTGACCAAATCCATGATCACAGGATTAAAAGATACCGACTCTTCCACCCTGTCAGCACGACCAGCACACTTTACCGCACTGCTCTTAATAGCTGCGACTGTGGCTGCCTTCAGTTACCTGATTCAGCATTACGATGACCGCAATGTACTGAATCCTTACATCCCCTTTGTGAAACCGGCGGTCGCTGACAATCCCACCTGGCGAACTGAATGTGGGGATTGTCATATGGCCTACAGCCCGGGATTACTCCCCGCCCGATCCTGGAACAAATTACTGGATACGCAAGACAACCACTTCCAGGAAGATCTGGCTCTGGAACCTGATACCATTAAAGAGATCAGACAATTTCTGACCGCACATGCGGCAGAAAAGAGCCTAGATCGAGAAGCCGCCCACAAGATCAACCGCAGTATTCCAGCCGATCAAACGCCACTCCAGATTACCAAGACTCCTTACTGGGTCGACAAACACGACGGTATTCGAGCCAGCGTCTGGAAGCAAGCCAATGTCAAGACCAAAGGCAATTGCAGTGGCTGTCACTTCGATGCTGACAAGGGAACATTCCAGGATGCGGCGATGCACATACCCAAGCCGGTGGCTGTGAAGCAGAAAAAACCGGCACAATAACGGTCGAGTCGGGGTCACTCCAAACAATACCGACTCCCGGAAAACTCAGGTACCCACTCAATCGTCTCAGCGCTGGAGTAGCAGAAGCCGCAGGCCAATCGCCGCAAAAACCGTCGCGGTAAGCCAACCGAGGAGTCGCCTGGCTGTGGCGTTGCGACGCAATTTGTTACCGATCCAGGCGGCTGCCATACCGCCTAATGAAAAGACCACTGCGGTCATGAGCGCAAAGATCAGGCCCAGTTCAGCCAGATTCATTGCGGTCGATGGACTCTCGGAGTTGACAAATTGAGGCAGAAAAGCCAAAAAGAACATAGAAACTTTCGGGTTCAGGGCATTCATTACTATGCCACGACGATAGAGCTGCCATGCTTTGCCACCCGGCACCCGCTCCGGCATCATGAATTCAGCGCGGTTTCGAAATGCCTGCCAGGCCAACCACAGCAGATACGCAGCCCCCGCATACTTCAGGGCATTGAACAGTGCATCAGAAGTTTGCAGTAACGCGGCTGCCCCCAATGCCACCAGCGCAGTATGCAACAGACAACCCGTGGCCAGGCCCAAAGCGGTGAATACAGCTGCCGAGCGTCCATGCGTCATGCCCTGTGCGATCACCATCATCAGATCTGGCCCAGGTGCCACGATCAGGGCCAGAGCAGAGACCATAAACCAGCTCAGTTCCACGTCGACTCTCCTTCGGATTCGTTAGCCCGGTAGCGCGCGATCATATACTATATCCTGGCCATGAATTCTGTTTTTCCCATCCTGCATTTGTACACACGCAAAACCTGCTGTCTGTGTGAGGATATGGAACGCGATGTGCTTGAATTGCTGACCGCCTACACTTTTGACCTTGTCATTCACGATATTGACAGTCAGGCAGACTGGCTACAGCGCTATGATACGCTCGTACCGGTTCTGAGCATTGAAAAAGCTCAACAGGAACAGGAGATCTGTCATTATTTTCTCGACCTTGAGGCTGCCAAGACTGCATTGCAGTCGAGTTAACGCTGCGGAAAATGGTAATTTCCCGCACGCCATCTGACCTGTCGACAACGGTCAAGCAATTGCTCCTGGAAGCAGCCCACAACAAACATCGTGCGACGCTGGTACTGGCTGGGACCTCTGCATGGGCCAAAACCTGTGCTCTGCAAATCTGCAATACCCTGACTGCAGCCGTCCACTACTGGATCAGTAACCAGGCACAGCCAGAAATCAATACCATTGCTCCTGGACAAATTCGCAGATTACTGGGTACCGAGTGCGACATATTGGTCTTCGATGCACTTGACGACTTCAATCCGGACGCACTGGGAGCCTGTAGCGGCACACTGCGCGGCGGCGGGCTTTTGCTGTTGCTCACGCCTTCACTGCAAGACTGGGCACGAGGGACATCTGCAGCCATTTCCCGGAATAATCCAGGCGCAAGCAGCCGTTTTCTACAGCATGTTGCCACCACTTTACGAGCTGCCAAAGTGACCGTCTGGTCCCAGGAGCAACCCCATGATTCAACAATTTCCAGACTGCAAATACCCAAGCGCACTCTCTACGTAGCCGATGCTGCGATCACTTGTACAGATGACCAACAGACCGCAATTCATGCTGTTCGTCAGGTGGTGCTAGGCCAGAGAAAAAAACCGGCCCTGTTGATTTCGGATCGTGGCAGAGGCAAATCCGCTGCCTTGGGCCTGGCTGCTGCCGGTCTGTTACAACATGGGGTAACCAATATTCTGGTCACAGCCAGTTATTTTGGTGCTGTCAAATCGCTGTTTCACCATGCCCACTTGCTACTCCCGCAAGCGCAGCGGCTTGGCAAATCCTTACAACTGGCCGAGCAGAAAATCCATTTCATGACCCCGGATCGGATCGTTCAGGAGCTACCCGATACTGACTTGTTGTTGGTCGATGAAGCCGCCTCCATTCCCGTATCGGTACTCACAAACTGGTTACAGCGGTATTCAAGAATCGCCTTCGCTACGACCGTCCATGGCTATGAAGGCAGCGGCCGCGGATTTTCGGCACGCTTCGAGCCGCAACTGCGGCAACTTAGTCGTGGTATCCGAAAAGTACAACTGCAGACACCGATCCGCTGGGCGGCTGGGGACCCCCTGGAAAAACTGATATTTCGCCTGTTGTTGCTGGATACTGAGCCAGCCACGGTCACACTCCCTGTGAGCATCGATTACACAGCTTTGAAGATAACGGAATGCCAGCGGGAGCGACTGTCTACAGACAGTGACTTACTGCATCAATTATTCGGCTTACTCATTTCTGCACACTATCGAACCCGCCCATCGGACCTGCGCTA
The DNA here is from genome assembly GCA_964415515.1 of uncultured Gammaproteobacteria bacterium. GTDB lineage: Bacteria > Pseudomonadota > Gammaproteobacteria > Arenicellales > DRJH01 > DRJH01. Next base: position 4,406 of record CAYQAP010000024.1, read on the forward strand.
CCTACTCGACACCGCTGATTTGAGCATCTATCTGGCACGGTACCGTGGGCAACTTGTCGGTACTGCACTGGTCGCAGAAGAAGCGGCTGAGCCAGCTGCGCTGGCCCGCGCCATCACGAATGGCCAGCGCAGACCTCCCGGTCATCTACTGCAACAGGCACTGGCCCATCACCTTGGCTTATCAACGGCCCCGACCCTGTCCAACTGGCGGATAGTACGAATCGCCATCCATCCATTCTGCCAGCGCCGGGGCTTTGGTACGGCTCTGCTGCAATCCATTCAAACACATGCGCAGGCCAGCGGCACCGATCTGCTGGGCAGCAGCTTTGCTGCCAGTAAAGACCTGCTGCCGTTCTGGTCCCGGCTAGGCCTCAGTGGCGTGCGTCTGGGGCTACGCCGCAGTGCGGCCAGTGGTCAGCACTCAGCAATCATGGTACAAGGAATTTCTACTGCAGGAAAGCAGCTGTGCCGGCAAGCCCGTTTGCGTTTTCTGGACACCTTTGAACACCAGCTGGCCGCTTCCCTGCGCTCACTGGAACCCGGATTGGTGATTGCCCTGCTCCATGGCAGCAATCCAATCGAACCGGTCAACAAGCTCACAAGCTACGACCTGGAAATGGTACAGGCTTTCAGTCGTGGCACCCGGCAGTTTGCCCAATGTCTGGCATCAATCCATCGCGCTGTCTGGTATGTATTGACTCGGCCCAATCAAGATATCGCAAGCACACCAATACTCCAGGCATTGGTAAGACTGGGTCTGCAATATCAGGATCTGGATACCGTCGTCAAGGAAACGAACCAGACCGGACGCTTTGCCTTGCTGCATGGTCTGCGCGAGGAACTGCAGTATCAATTGGGGCGGTAGGAATCGTTAAGCAATGGTTCTCAACAACGTGACTTGTTGCGGCTATCCTGTCAGGAGCCTGCCCGAGGATAAGGTTCGAGACGAAAGCGCAGCAATTTACGACAAGGCGGCGGTAGATAATTCTGTTGTTGCAGGAAGCGTCGACACAAACGACGTTGCTTTTTTACCGGAAACTGTCGAAATTTCCTAACCCAACGCTGTACACGCTGACGTTTTTTTCTCGGCAGGGCCAAAAATCGTCGTGTGCTGTTGAGTAGTTGTTGTTTGCGCAGTGGCAGATACCCGCTCCAGCGGTTCTTATGGCGACGCAACAAATGGCGTTCGGCAGCACTCAAATCCTTCCATGACGGGTCTCGCTCCAGTTGATCTAGGCTATTGTCCGCAGCCATACGATTATCCTGAGGCTGTGCAAACGACCTCGAATCACCCACATTTTCCGCCGCAATCGGGACCTGGTTTGTCGTCTGAGCCAGCAGCAGCGACTGATGACTGAGCAATACCAGACCCAGGAGCAGGCTAGCCTGGCGGATTGAGCAATATAGTCGAAGCATCAGAACCCTCAATCCGGGTATCAAGCCAAAGATAAAAATCGATATTTGCATACATCTCATCCCGGGGTGAGTCATACTGAATGACCGCCGATTGAACAACCGGGGCTACACCAGGTACGGATTGTGTCGGCAACCAATTACGCCAGACAAAAAGAGCAGCAAAGACGGCCACCATAACCGGAGCTGCAACCGGCAACAAACGCAACCCCCTGCGGGATGGAATCTCGGTGGCATCCATCCGTCGCTGTGCCAGCTGTGTAGCCAACCAGGGTTGTATACGCTGCTCCTGGTGGCTCAGCGCCTGCTCCAACCCAGTCCAGAACTGCAGGGAGTCGGCACAGTACGAACATTGCTCCAGATGAGAGGCAATTTCCTGCGCCCGCTGTGGCTGTTCCTGATAATAGCCAGCGCAATACGCATCCAAATCCTGTTTATCGGGGTGATCAGTGGAGTTCATGGTGCTGCTCTCTCAATTGCTTGCGCAAACGCTGCAAAGCCCGAAAGTGGTGCTGCTTGACACTGCCTGCAGAACAGCCCAGAGCAGCAGCGGTTTCCTGCACACTGAGACCTTGCCACTCCCGCAAAATAAAGGCTTGGCGCTGGCGCTCGGATAATAGATCCAGGGCCGCTTCGATCTGCTCTCCCAGCTCCAGGCTCAGCAGCTGTCGTTCTGGCTCCTGAGTAGGTGGATTGCGGTCAGCCCCGACTCCGACGGATAACAAATCCTGTTCGACGATGAGATCGTCCGACTTTGATGAGGTAAAAAGCGATAGCATTTTTCCCAGACGATCATGCAGGCTGCGGCGACGTTGTAAATCGGTAATACGGTTACGCAAAATACGATAAAAAAGTGTCGTCCATAGCGTCGAAGAGCGTTTGCGATATTTCTCCACCAGTTTCAACATGCTGTCCTGCACCACATCCAGTGCCAGTGAATGATCATGTAACGCATAGACCGCAATTCGATAGGCATTACGCTCGACCGATGCCAAAAAACGGTCCAGTGCCATGGTATTGGTATTGTCATTTACCTCAGAAATTTTTTCTGCCATCCTCATCCCGCAGCAAACAGGCCACAGACTGTCTATCTGTATTACACGAACCAACCCGTTACCCGTACTATAGCAAACCATGTGACTGAACCTCTTATTTCGAAGAATTACCTCCAGCGACAAACGCGGTGACCACGCCAGCCTCGGCGACAGCGCCATTGGGGTCGTGGTGCCATGACAACCGGTCCCGGTGCGGCCACCACGAAACGGATTGGGGGAATACCGATATTGAGGAAGATTCTTGCCGAAGCTGGATTTGACAGCATTCCAGTGGTTAAGAGAGTAACGACGACCAATGATTGCAGAATATAGCGTGATGCACGTGTTTTGTTGTTCATGGGGAACTCCTTCAATTATGGATTCATACTATAAAAAACGAATCAGGCCACAAAAGGATGACAAGCAGTAGCTATTTATTGCCGGAGCCGTGACCCGGCTTGCTCTGGTTATGGCAACCAGCTTGCCTGCAGATGTAAACTGATACCTTGACGTCTGCGCTCACTTTCAGGCAACACATCCATGCTCGGCCAGCAGCCAGTCAACAGCGTCTGGGCATATTCCTGCAATCCGGCGGCTCGCATGTTATGACTGCTTCGCCAAGCATCATAGTGAAGCCGGTGCCAGCTGGCTTTAAGTCGATGGCCATCTGGCTGCAGCAGCAGATACCAGCCATCCTGAGTACCATCATTCCCCGGCAACCCGATGACCCCGGCGTTAATCCAGGCATAGTTTCCGAAACATTGTCCAAACGGCAGGCCACTGTGCCCCGCCAGTACCACGTCAGCACCGGAAGCATTTATTTCGTCAATTTTCTCATCAGCACAGGTCGAAGCGAATATATAGCGATTCATCTGTCGCACGCTGCCATGAACCACCACAAAACTTCTGTTAGCCAGCGTAAAAAGAATCCGTCGTGGCAAAGCTGCCATCCATTGCCTGCTGTGCTCACTGAGCTGTTGGCTGGCATAGGCATACCAACCGCGGGACAGTACTGAGCAAAGGGTACCCTCTGCAAAGCCACAACCACAATCCTCTGCTTGAACAGCCAATGATGCTTCACAGTTACCCATCAACACCGGAATCTGCCAGTCGCGCAGCAATTGCACTGTGGCTTCAGGCTCCGCACAATAAGCCACCACATCACCGGTACAGATAATATTGCTTTGGGCGATGTTACGTACCCGAGCAACATGCTCCAAAGCCCGGGTCGCGGCGAGGTTGCTGTATGGGCCCCCAAATACCAGCACCGACCCGAAGAGCTCCCCCAGATTTAATTCCGCCACGACGACAGTTGCCAAACAGGCCCGCTCAGCCGCGGCGATTCAATTCAGCCAGTTGCGAACGTTTTCCACCAAACCAATACAGCCCACAGGTGGACACCAGCACAAACGCAGAAATCATCAGCAACTTGGTATATTTATGATAATCCCCAAGAACTTGGCTGTAGCCTGAGGATTCAATAAAATACAGGCTGGCGCCGCCAATTGCGATCACGAAAGCACCGACATAACTCCACACCGGGATATCCTTGCGTCGCCCCCAGAGCGAGAAAAAAATAACCGGTGCCAGGTACATCGAGGCAGTCCCACTGACTGCGACCGCACTGAACAAGTCCTTATTACCCAGAAAAACCAGTGCCAAACCAGAGAACATAAAACTGAGCATCACCAAACGGCCATTTTTCAAGCTGAGTGCAAACCATCCCATATCCACAACCAGTAACTTGGCAGCACTGGACAGGGAGCTGTCCAGCGTCGACATCGCCGACACCACCAATGCGGCATTAAAAACCACCATCGGCACGGTCCCAAACAGTGCCAGCAATACGGTATTCATTGACTGACCGGTACTGGCGTGGGCCCCTGCGAGCACTCCCAGACTACCAAAAACGAGAATGCAGAGCACACTAATCCATGCAGCATGCTCGAAGCTCCGTCGGGTAGTTTGGCGGTCTGCCAGAAAACCCCGGTCCATCATCACCGGATCATGCATGGGATAACTCCAGATTTGCAGCAACGCCACCAGCAGCAGTATTGGCCCCGGTTCAGTGATCACAAAGGGTTTGAACCACATATCCTGCAGGCTCACAAATCCTCCGCCTGCGGTCAATATCGCTAGCAATATCAACAGCACTATAAATACTGCCATCTGAAAAACATCAGTTCGCATGGAGGCCTGCAGCCCTCCAAGCATGGAATACAACAGCGTGACCACGGCAAAACCGAGAATAGTCAAACTATAGAGACTGGAGCCAGCGACACCGAATAAAATACCGATTACCAGTAAATTGGCAAAAACTTCGCTGACGAGCCGGATGGCCACCACGAAATTATAACAAGCTGTGCCCCAGTGCCCGAAGCGAGCATCCAGAAAGGCCTGGATACTGTCATAACCGTGATCAAATCGCAGACTGTCAATAATACGACCACCGGTCAGAAAAGACAGGTAATAGGCCGCATAGGCCAACGTACCCCAGATCCCGTAGTAAAACCCCAGGATCGCTGCGTTCATTAGCGAACGGGCAAAAATCCAGGTCGTGACCTGGGAGAATACCAGAGTCAGCAACCCTGGCTGGCGACCACTGGCCGACAAGCCTCGAAAAAAACTGCCCTCGGTAACCGCTTTCGGAGACAGGGACAGGGAAATCACTGCAATCAAAACCGCAATGACCGGCAAAACATAACTCATCGTGATATTCCTCATGACAATAAAGCGGCAAATTTTAGCGTAGGCGCATGTTCTCTATTTACGATTGCCTGCGTATTTTCAGACCATTGCGAAGCAAAAAAGTGCCCGATAACGATGTCTGAAGGAATGCCCATCAGGGATTCATTCCTCAAGTTTTCAGCTTTGGATGCCTGATAGAAACCTCAAAATGCAGTGTTTTTTATCCGCTCACTTTGCGAAATTCCAGGTCGAGTCAAGAACTGGCTACAGCACCGTTAGAAATCAGCGTATCAGCCTATCTGTTTCTACCCCTTTCCTCAAACAGTGCCTCAATAATCGTGCAATGGCCAAAATATGTACAAGTACACAATGCTGCCAAAGAACAGGTATTGTCCATAACAAGCAACACATAGAATACTTTCCACACGTTCTGGCCTGCTGCTAAAAACACCCGCATCAGTATACGGCGTTGAAAATCAACTCAAAATACTCATGTACTGTGCGTGGGTATCCACTGCGCTTTTCGCTCCGTCATGTCCAGCTCTCGTATTCCAGAGACTTTTTCAACGGCCTGATAACGTAGAATCTATACGAAAGTGGCGATTTCAGGAGCAAATACCACCTGATTGCGGCCACGTTGTTTGGCGTCATACAGGGCACTATCTGCTTGCTTAATAAAATCTTCCACCCCCTCGTTTGCCTTGATAGGCGTACAGCCAAGGCTGATAGTGATCCGTCGTTCGCCGAGTTCGGGCAATTCCAGCGCCTCCACCTGTTGCCGCAAGCGTTCCGCCAATAGCCGACAGTCGTCGACAGTACTATCGGGCAACATCAGCCCGAACTCTTCGCCACCAAGACGACACAAAAGATCACGGGTACGGGTGACTCCCTGGATGGCCGCGACCACACGTTGCAGCACCCGGTCACCGACCAGATGACCAAAGCGGTCGTTGATCGATTTGAAATGGTCAATATCGATCATAATGAATACATTCTCATGCGGTATGCCACTGTCAGCCTGCCGCTGCAGAATACGCTCCGCCAACGACCAGAAAGCCCGTCGATTGCTGATTCCGGTCAGGTAGTCAGTTTGTGAAAGTTCGGTGATTCTGCGATTAGCACGGCGTAGACGATATAGCATCCACAGCAGTACAGCCACCCCCAGCAGCACCAGAAACCCGGGCTGCATCGACCACAGCACCCGGCCAAATAATCGCCAAACGGGTATTTCAGCGACCAACCAGAGGCCATCGCTGCTGACCGGCAAAATGTAGTGATACTGGCCATGACGGGTGTCGCTAAGTGCCCGGTTGACAAAATCACTGGGGGGAAGATCCCTTGCTGTTGACCCGTAATTTCCATCTGAGTCAACCATAAGATACTGCTGACGATTCAACAACTGCAGCACTGTGTATGGCTCATCCTTTTGCCGCAGGGCTTGTTGCAAAGAGTCCAATCCCAAACCCAGGGAAGCAACCCCGCGAAATTTGTTCTCGACATAGATCGGAATAGACAGCGAGATCATGAGCCCTTTGCCATAGGCATCAACATCGGGCCGGGTCACAATGATTTGTTGTTGTGGATTGGTCAGCGGGATCGCGGCTCCCCAATACTCCTGTCGATACAGCTGCTCGCTAAAGCTGTGCGTACGAGGGGAAACCTTCGGGGCAATATAGATAAACCGCCGTGAGGAAGTATAGTAGGCCCACTTCAAGTCCGGCAGACTGGCCAGGGCGCTTTTAAACAAACTGTCTATTTGCAGGGTTGCACTGATTTCCTTCCGTGTTTGTTCGGATAAATCATCAATCCGCCCGGCTCCGATCAAGGTTCCGCTCAGGGATTGTGAATCCGAACCAGCTCGTTCGGATTCACCGACAGCGTATACGGATCGCCCCTGGATGTCGTGAAGCTGAGCATGGAAGGGATCTTTCAAAAAACCACGCTCGGCCAGCAAGATGTTGGCTTGCAACTCGTTTCGCAATGAAAACAGCAGGCTGTCCATGGTGGTAAACTGCTGGCGCAGCAGTGCTGCTGACTCCTGGGCTCGAAATCTGACTAGGGCCGCAGTGCGCTCACTCTCTCGCTGGTACAATAGCAGCGTGGTCACAACCAGCAAGAAAGCTGCTGCTGGCAACCCGATCAAGAAAAGAGTTTTCCTTTGCACTCTGATTATGGCTTGAAATCAATGTTACTTTCAATATCAGTATAGCGTAACCCTTAAAAATTACATAGATTTGCGTATCGACTGGCCCGCGATGCAGCCGCGGAACTGGAACGCCTGGAGAAAACATGCACACAATAAAGGCATCGTCTATTCAAATGACATCCATCTGGGCAAATCTGCTCAATGCCTGATCGATGCCTGTAAGCTGCAGTGATCGCGGCTGCAGCCAATAAAATCGCCTTGAGAGCACCACACCGTAGGAGGAGGAGGGAGGACCCCAGCGGGTGCCCTCAAAACGAAAGTTGAAACTTACATCAGATGACGGCCCAACAGATTATTGGCTTTCACCTGCTGTTCCGGGGTCAACGCAGCATACAGGTTTAGGATGGCATCCAGCCTAGCCTGCATGCGAGTGCTTCGTTCTTGCATATGGGCGATACGTTTTTGCATGTATTCCAGCGGAAATTTTTTAGCCTGATCCATTGTTTTCGGAGCCACTGCATTACTATGGGTTTTGTTTTTCCATTTGGCTTGGCGTTGCTGTCTCTCGGACTTCAAGGTTTCCGCTTGTGCGCGCACAAATCCGGAAAATTTGCCCCAGGCCTGCTTTTGACTTTCAGTGATCCCCAGCTCAGCCTTGAGAAAAGCCAAGCGACCCTCGATAAACTGGCCTGATTGTATGCTGGGGCCGTGCCTCATCATACCCTGGCGCATTCCCCCATGGCCCTTACCACCCATCGCCATCATGCCCTGGCCCATCATGGTCCCTTTCGAGCCCCATTGAGAATGTCCATGACCACCCCAGCTGTCCGCATTGACCACTGTGGAACCCAGACCTATAACACTTGCTACCACGACCCCGGCTGCAAGCTGTCTGACGGAGAATTTTCGTGTATTTCGACTGCACTTGAACTGTTTCATGAGCTGATTCCTGGTTCGATTTCTAGAGAGCTCAGTAAACCTCACTTATGTAACAGCCTTATCACGATTATTGGGTTTATTATCACAGTATGTAACAATGCGGCACTTGTTACCGAGTGTGACGAAAAACCTCGACTGCAGGGTTTTCTTCCGCCCTTTTTCTTGGCATGCTGTTCATCCCTCTCTATGGAAACTTAATCATGCCTACTGAAACCAAGGTTCATCTGCTGGTCGTGGATGATGATCTGGAAATCCGTCAACTGCTGAACGACTACCTGCAAAATAACGGCTACCGCGTGTCGACGGCAGCCGATGGTGTGGCCATGCAAAGAATCCTAGCTTCGGCCAACATCTCGCTCATTATTCTCGATATTATGTTGCCCGGAAAAGACGGCCTGGACCTGTGTCGTGAACTGCGTGCCCACTCCAGTATTCCCATAATTATGCTGACCGCCCGTGGTGATGACATGGACCGTATTCTGGGCCTGGAGATGGGTGCAGATGATTATCTGCCAAAACCATTCAACCCGCGAGAGCTGCTAGCCCGAGTCAAAGGAGTGCTGCGCCGTACCGATGCCATGCCACATACCCGGGATGAGGGCCTGAAAGGCAACTACCGGTTTCACGACTGGACACTCGATACGGCTCGTCGTCACCTGCTGTCCCCAACCGGCACTGCCGTAAGCTTAAGCAGTGCAGAATATCGTCTACTACTGACGTTTGTCAGCCATCCCAACAGGATACTCAGTCGGGATCAATTATTGGACCTGGCCAGGGATCGCGGCAGTGTGGCGTTTGACCGCAGTATTGATATGCTGGTCAGCCGCTTGCGACAGCGCCTGCGCGACAATATCGAGCAGCCGGAAATTATTAAAACGGTTCGTGGTGAAGGATATATGCTGTTGCCCGCAGTAGAAATGGTCTGCTGATGCGCTGGTTGCCAAAAACACTATTTGGAAGACTGGTATTGATCCTGTTGACGGGACTATTGACGTCACAGGCCATCAGCACGCTGATTCTGTTTCAGGAACGTCATCAGGCCATCTATCGGGCTAGCGGGATCCAGGTAGCACATCGCCTGGCTGCCATGGTGCAATTACTGGACCGGCTGGATTCACGCCAGCGAAAACAGTTTCTTCGGGTTTTGCAATCCCGTATTTTTCGCGTTCAGCTGCAAGCAATTTATCAGCCTGACCAGAAGCTGGGGCCAGGCGACGTCCATTCCTCCGACTTTTTCAGCCCGGTACTACGAGAATTACTCGGTGAGCGGCCGATGCAGATCGTTGTTCGTCGACTCCAGCCCTTGTTTCAGCCACCACCACCCAGACAAGTACACTTGCGCTCACCTGAACATGAAATGGCCGATCGCATGCGCTCTATGATGCGTCAGTACCGACCCGAACTGGAAGCCTTACGCGGTAGCAGAGTGGTCCTTTTCGCCAACATCCAGCTTAAGGATGGCGCGGGCCTGCGCCTTCGCTTACAACTTCATGGGGATAGTATTCAATGGCCCATGCGTTCACTGGCTGCCTTACTGGTGCTGGTACTCTCGGTCATCGTGATTGCCCTGATTGCTGTTCGATTTACTACCCGCCCACTCTCGGTACTGGGCAAAGCGGCAGAAAATCTCGGTTACAATATCAACCAACCTCCGCTACCGATCCAAGGACCACAGGAAGTTCGTCAGGCCTCATCGGCTTTCAACACCATGCAACAGCGAATCCAGCAGCAAATCCGGGAACGCTCAGAAATGATGGCTGCGGTCTCCCATGACCTGAAAACACCGATTACGCGTATGCGACTGCGCTCAGAATTTGTTGACAATCCCGCACTGGCCGATAAATTTCGTCAGGATCTGGAGGATATGGAAAAAATGGTACAAACCGCACTGGATTTTATGCGCGGAACAGACCACCATGAAACACCGGTAAACATCGATATTCTGGCCTTGCTGGAAAGCCTGCAAGATGATTATCAGCATCAGGGGCAAACCGTGCACCTGATCAAACAACCGGTGATGAATTATTCAGGGCATCTGCTGGCACTAAAACGGGTACTGACCAACTTGCTGGACAATGCTTTGAGCTACGGCAAGACAGCCACAGTACGCTGTGAGGACAGCAATGAAATGCTGGTGATCATCATCGATGATGACGGGCCAGGGGTAACTGATGACCAGCTTAAACACCTCTTTGACCCGTTTTATCGTGCTGAAGGCTCACGCAACCGAGCTACCGGTGGCACCGGTTTGGGCCTGGGAATTGCCCGCCAACTGGTCACCGCCCACGGTGGTACCCTGACTTTGGCGAACCGTGCTGAAGGTGGTCTCAGTGCCAGAATTGTCCTGCCGAGAAAATCTCAAGCCAAGGCTTAGCGTGTCGGGAAGTGGTTGACCATCAGGCACGCTTCACAGGGAATGACCGGCCAAAGGCAAGAGGCTTAACACCGTGGACGGCCACTTCCCGGCTCACCCACCACCCACAGACAGCTAAACCACAGCAGACAGATCTATATTGCCTGCCAGTTGATAACCGGCAAGCAGTGCTGTCAGGTTAAGTTCCAGAAAACGTTTCGGCACACTACGCTGGAGTGTGGTTTTCAGAATTTCGCGATCGCACAGATCGCCGACTGCGAGCAAAACAGCTAGCGATATCACATTGGCAGCACGTGGATTACCGATTCGGCGTGCTTCCTGCAATAATGGCAACGACAAGATCCTGAACTTGCCCTGTGGTGGCTCGCTAACCCGTTCTTCGTCAACCAACACGATGGCACTGTCCCTGATCAGGCCCGTCGATGCAGACACAGCCAATTGGTCGAGTATCAATAGATAATCCAGCCGGGTCACCAGTGGATAGTCAACGTTCCCGGTACTTACCACCAGATCAGAGCGACTCAAACCACCTCTTGACGTGGGTTCATAGCTTTGTGACTGGGCGACATGGCGGCCTTCCCGGGCCAGAGCATCCGCCAAAATCCTGGCAGTCAGCTGCAAGCCCTGACCACCACTGCCGCTGAAGCGAATCTGATAATTCGTCATGACGACTTCCCGTTCTGGTAGTGTTGCCGATACCTGGCTCCATATTCTTGGCGTGTGTGGCGTGACAATACTCCGGTGGATAACCCTTTGGGTCGAAACGGGGTATCCACCACAGTACCGTAGGATTCGGAACGAAAATCTGCCTTCTGTGCCATCACCATATCCGGCGATTCACCAAGGTCATTTTTTCGACCGTAGATTTCAGTGCAATCGCTGAGTACTTCAATAAAACTGAACCCTGGGTTGGTGATCCCCTCCTTAATCAGGTTCTTCAGTGTGGGCGCTTGCAGGGTCATTTCCCGACCCACAAAACTGGCTCCGGCACCAGCAGCCAATTGACAAGCATCAAACACCGGCTCATGATTACCCCATTGCGTCGTGGTGGTAAAACGATTCTCGGCAGTCGTGGGAGAAACCTGACCGCCGGTCATCCCGTACGTCTGGTTGTTGAGCATCAAGCAGGTCAAGTTGAGATTGCGCCGACAGGCGTGGATTAGATGGTTGCCGCCGATGGCCAAGCAATCGCCATCACCGGTAATAACAATCACTTCTAGATCTGGCTGCGCCAGTTTTAAACCGGTGGCAAAGGCTATCGGTCGCCCGTGCGTGGTATGAAAGGTATGTGCATCGATATAACCGCCGACCCGACCGGAACAACCGATGCCGGAGACCACGGCCAGCCGGTTCTTGTCGATACCAAGTTCATGGATCGCCCACAGCAGTGCCCTTAGGGCGATGCCATGCCCACAACCCGGACACATAAAATGTGGAAACAAGTCTGTTCGCAGATAATCACGGATTTCGAATGTACCCGGAGTGGTCTGGCTTGAGCTGTCAGCGACAGTTACTGGTTTTTCAATCATCCGCTAATACCCTCCGGGCACGATCCACGATTTGTTGCGGGGTAATGACTTCACCATCAAACCGGTGCAAACCATAAACCCGAGTATCTCCAGAGGCATGACGCTCTATCTCCCGAATCAGTTGTCCGGCATTCATTTCTGCTACCAGCACCACCTGAACTCCGGCAGTAACCGCCATAAAACGCTGACTTGGGAAAGGCCACAAGGTAACAGGCCTGAACAATCCGGCTTTAATCCCCTGCTCCCGTAACTGCCGAACCGCAGCCAGTGCCGAGCGGGCCGTGATCCCGAAACTCACAATCAGCAGCTCACAATCATCACAATTGTGCTCATTGACCTGTTCGACCATCTCCGGATGCGCATCGACCTTGCCCAACAATCGTTTCATTACTCGGGCTACCGTTGCTGGATCCTGGGTTGGAAACCCCCCTTCGGCATGGGTGAGACCCGTAGTATGGGTTCGAAAAGCCGTGCCGGGTCGAGCCATTTCCGGTATCCCGTCACCGGGATCAGCATAGGGCATGAATGTTTCTGGATCTCCCTGCGCCCACTTGCGCTCACTTAGTTGCGGGCTCTGCAACGTAGCAAAATCGACCGTCTCTACCAAATGGCCGATCACTTCATCGTACAACAACACGACCGGCACACGCAGGCTTTCTGAAATAGTAAAGGCGTGAATGGCCTGCAGGTAAATTTCCTCCACCGACCAGGGGCAAAGCACCACCACCGGGTGATCACCATGGGTTCCCCAACGGGCCTGCATAATATCCGACTGTGCCGGCCGGGTTGGCATACCGGTGCTCGGTCCACCACGCATGACATTCACAATAACACAGGGAATTTCGGTGGCTGCAGCATACCCAATATTTTCCTGTTTCAGGGAAAAGCCCGGACCACTGGTCGCAGTCATGGCCTTCACCCCACCGGCAGAGGCTCCAACCACAGCCGCCATGGAACTGATTTCATCTTCCATTTGGATGAAAATACCACCGTTTCGCGGCATTTCCAGGGACATATTTTCAGCAATCTCCGACGAAGGCGTAATCGGATAGCCTGCGTAAAAACGACAGCCCGCCGCCACTGCACCGAGCACACAGGCACGATTGCCCTGCAGGTTTTGTCGTTGATTGTCTGGGTTCATCGTGACCTCTTAAAGCTGTGGGGTGTGGACTGTGATGGCAAAATCAGGGCATAGCCATTCACACATGTGACAACCCGTGCAGCGCTCAGCGTGGGCCATTTCTACAACCTGTTGGGCATTGAGCAGCAGGCAACGTTCGGGACAAAACTTGACACAAATATCGCAGCCCTTACACCAGGCTTCGGTAATTTCTACCCGTGAAAGATCGGCCACGTTGTCCAGATTACAGGCGGTATTCGTTGACTGACCCGCATAGTCAGTCTTGCTGGACTCGTGGTCAAAATGCAGCGCCCAATCTCGACCTTGCTCAAAAGCTTGCAGATTGGCTTCCACCGTCTTGGGGGGTACAAACTGGCTGATAACCGATTTCCAGTGCGCAGCAGAAAAATCCAGTGCCGCAGAGAGAATACCAAGCAGTACCGTATTGGCAGCCCGTGGAACCCCAAGCTCGGTTGCCATCCCCACCGCATCCAGAGCGAAACTGTTCGGTACCTGTTCCATGACTTCGGTGACTGACTCGGCGGCATATGCGGAGTGGGCACCGCGGCGCCGGTTGCGACAGGCAAAGGGAGGGATGATATGCTGAGTATCGGCGATGAATGTCCCCCGGCGCTGGTTCAGATAGGGCAACCAGCGCAAACCTTCGGCCCATTCCAATGCCACCAACACATCAACCTTGCCACGTGGAATAATGGGCGAATAAACCTGCTCACCAAAGCGCACATGGCTGAACACGGAGCCACCACGCTTGGCCATCCCATGGACCTCGCTTTGCTTGACTTCAAAGCCCTGTTCCTGGCACATCACTGCCAGCACCTTGGAAACCATGATTACACCCTGACCACCCACTCCGACAATCAATACATTTTTTGGCGCCGCCAGGGTCTGGGTTAGCGCTGCCGGCTCCACGGTAGCAGGCATCACGGTAGCTCCGGCAGATGGATGGCATCACTGGGACAAATCTGGGCACAAAGACTGCAGCCCATGCAGGTCGAGGCATCGATAGCCACCTTGTGATGGCCATCAATCATTTCATCGGTCCAGAACAGCGAGGGACACCCCAGATTCATACAGGACTGACAGCCGGTGCAGGTTGCAGCACTGATCTGATAAACCGCACCTCGAATGCGGATTGGATCGATGACGCAAGGTCGATCAGAAATGAGTACCGCCACGCCCTTGAATTGAATGGCTTCCTTCAATGCCTTATGCATTTCTGCCAGATTATAAGAATCGATCTGTCGCACCCATTTGACTCCGATCGCCTGTACCAGTTCCTTGAAATTGATACGTTGGGTTTTCTCTCCGCGCAAGGTGATACCGGTGCCAGCATAATCCTGGCCACCCGTCATGGCCACGGTATGATTATCCAGAATCATGACCGTTATATTAGCCTTGTTGTAGACTGCATCAATCAGGGGTGGTATACCGGCATGCAGAAATGTTGAGTCGCCGATCGTGGCCACAATCGGTCGGGTTTGATTGCCTGCCTTGTCCATACCCACAGCATTGGCAATACTGCAGCCCATGGCGACACAGGTATCAACTGCATCCAGCGGCTCGATAGAGGCCAGTGTATAGCAACCGATATCGCCCGCCACCCGGGCATTGACCGAGCGTAGTACCATATAACTGCTGGTGTGCGGGCAGCCCGGACACAGTACCGGCGGCCTGGCAAGCTGACTGGGCTCATACACTGTTTCCGCATGATCGACGGTAAGCAAACCGGCTTTCACCAGTCCTTGCTGAATCACCGCGGGAGAAAATTCACCCACTCGCGGGAACAGGGATTTGCCTTCCGCTGCAATGCCCATTTTGTGCAATTCATCTTCGATCACCGGTTCCAGCTCTTCCACCACCAGGACCCGCTCAACACTGTCACAGAACGTTCGCAGCAACCCGGTGGGCAAAGGCCAGGTCACCGCGAGCTTCAATACCGAGGCTTCGGGCACCACTTCCTTGACATAGGAATAACTGATGCCCGCGGTGATAATGCCATATCGACTGCAGCCCGGATCACGTTGATTGAGTGGTGATGCATCAAAATATTCGGTTACTTTTCGTTCGCGCTCCAACAGTAAGGGGTGACGCAGACGAGCGTGGGCCGGGACCATGACGTTCTTGGCCGTGGATTCAATAAAACCTTTGTCCACAGTCGTTGTGCGGTGACCGACTCGAACCCGACTGCGGGTATGGGACAGGCGGGTGGTACTGCGCACCATCACCGGAGTATCAAACTGTTCACTGATATCAAAGGCGATGCGGGTAAAATCCAGAGCCTCTTGGGCATCTGCAGGTTCCAGGACCGGGACCATGGCAATACGTGCCATGAGGCGGGAATCCTGCTCATTCTGTGAGCTGTGAATACCGGGGTCATCACATACAGCCAATACCAACGCACCATTGACACCGATATAAGTCACCGACATTAACGAATCATAGGCTACATTCAAGCCCACGTGTTTCATGCAAACAAAGGCGCGCACCCCAGTGAATGAAGCCCCAATAGCGACATCAAGCGCAACCTTTTCATTGGTTCCCCACTGAGCTTCGATGTCTGTAGACGGATAGCGGGCGATGTTCTCGAGAATTTCGGTACTCGGTGTCCCCGGATAGGCGGTGGCCATTTTGACACCCGCTTCCCAGACACCGCGGGCGATGGCTTCATTACCCAGCATTGGCCGAACATCACTGTGGTCTGCAACTTGCTTGCGTGTTTTACTTGCTTCGGCCGTCTTCTGTACGGCAGCCTGATTGGTTTTCGTCATTTGCCACACCGTAGTCACCAGTAAAAGGCGGGCATTATGAGACGAATTCTACTGCAGTGCAACAAAGCATAACGCATTTTTGAGGGCAACTATCGTCACTGCAGTGGATTCACGAACCCTGATCGTCTCAATCATCTGGCTGGGGTGCCGGACCGATTCCCTCAGTGGACCGAAACGCATATTGGTTCTTGCCTTTTACTT
This sequence comes from uncultured Gammaproteobacteria bacterium, assembly GCA_964415515.1. Lineage (GTDB taxonomy): Bacteria > Pseudomonadota > Gammaproteobacteria > Arenicellales > DRJH01 > DRJH01. The sequence goes on from CAYQAP010000024.1 coordinate 20,639, forward strand.
TGGCAGCATACATCGCGACATCAGCTTCATGCAGAACCGCACCAAAATGCTCACCATGATCGGGACATACCGCAATCCCTACGCTGGACCGAATCGATACCTTCTCAGATCCCAGCACGTAGGGCCGGGCAATCGACTGCACAATATTTTCGGCTACTCTACTGGCATCTGAAACCTGGTTGATCTTTCCCAGTAATGCCACAAACTCATCCCCACCAATGCGAGCCACTGTATCCGATTCGCGCACACAGGTCTGTAGACGTGCTGCCACTTGCCGTAACAAAGCATCTCCTACCTTATGTCCAAAGTGATCATTAACCTCCTTGAATTCATCCAGGTCGATGAATAAAATAGCAATTTTCTTGCCATTTCGACGAAACTCAGCGCTGGCCTGCTTCCAATGCTCATAGAGCAACATTCGGTTCGGCAACCCGGTCAAGGTATCGTGTAAAGCTATTTTTTTGAGCAGTGTGAGACCTTTGAGATACTTGATACGTGCATCAGCAAACAACCAACAGATCAGTACTGCCAATAGGAGAAGCAGCATGTACAACCGCAAATATGCACCAATACCCCGCACCGAAAAGAAATCATTGACTTTTATGGCAGGAACAAAAGCCACGACTTTCCAGAATAATTGTTCTACTGGAACTGTTGACGACCAGGTGCTGGCTGTGGCGCCCAGTATTTTCCACGGGTACACTGTGGCATAAATATAGGTCCCTTCTGCGGCTGTCAATTTATTGCTTGGAGCGGAGATTATCTGTTTCCAGATTCTCGTTTGCTGATTGGCAAATCCCGGCCTGTCATCAAAAATGGAACCCCAGGCCCTACGCTTCCCGGATCCAGCCTGTTGATGAACTTGCTCTTGCTGCAAGGAAAATCCTTGGTGATTGAACAAGGAGGACCAGGCTGCTTCTTTGCCGATCACTTGTTGAAATCGACCCAGCAATGGTTGCCCTCTGATATTCATCACCAGAATAGCTTTCTTGATGCCTTGAACCGAAAATACAGGCGTGGCCAGACGCAAGGTGGAGTTGACCGGTTGTTCAATTTTTCCATGTTCGCGGTTCAAATCGAAGCGGGATAGCAGGACCTCACCTTTCTTTAAAGAAAGTGCTGCAATCACATAATCGCGTGCCGATTTGTTCTGTAAATCTTTTTTCGCAACAATCACGGGGCGATCAGGCTGCTGGTTCACCCGCAGCAATTCTAGGCCTGTGTCTGATAACAGACGCAGTTGGTCTGTAATCGTCCTGTCTTTGATAAACCATTGATAATACTGCTGCAACTGCTGCATTGTTTGCCGAGAGGGCTGTTGTACATATCGATAAAGCAAGGGATTCTCGATCAACACCCGCAGTTCAAAACGCAGGTTGGCCAGTTCATCTACCAACGTCTGCCGTGCAGCATCGACATGTCGTTCGACCTCGCCAACTGTACTGTTACGTTTGATCTGCTCCTGAGAAAACCACAATAGCCACAAACCCAGGGTAATCGCCAATACGGCGGCGATAAACGCCCAGGAAAATATAAAAAATTTGCTAGCCGGCTTATTTGTTGATGGCGTCGATAGCACCTGTATTCTGCCTTTGGGTAATCCTGCCCAGAACAAGCCCTACCCCAGAGCAAGCCCTACCCCAGAGCAAGCCCTACCGAAATTCTCGCTGTAAGGCACTGTTTTCCGAACCGCATAATACGCCCAACGGTCACTGTCCTCAATCCCGGTGACAGCTTGTTGAAAAACGCTTTCTCAAACAGGACCCTACATAAACAACGATCATATTGTATTGTGTGCTTGCAGGATTTGGAGAAAAATAGCGCCATAGCGCTTCAGCTTGTGTTGTCCTACGCCATTTAGGCTTGAGAATTGGCCCAGATTGGTTGGCTGCTCCTCAACCATTGCTCGCAATGTGCTGTCATGGAAAACCAGGTAGGGAGGCACACCCTGCTGACTTGCAAGTCGACTTCGACATTGACACAACGACTGCCAGAGTTTTTCTTCCGCATCATCAAACGGCCGCAATGGTCCGGATTTACTGCGGCGTCGAGACGACTTTTTCGAACCAGGCTGCTCAAGACGCAGTGACAATGTCTCCTGTCCCTGCAAAACCTGCCGACAGGCTTCGGTCAAGCGCAAGACCCCAAAACCCTCCGGATCGGTAGACAACATACCACGAGCCAGTAATTGACGAAACACCGAACGCCACTGCACCCCGGTCAATTCTGTACCGATACCAAAGGTGCTCAGTCCCTGATGGCCATTGGCAAGGATTCGGTCACTGTTTTTCCCGAGTAAAATATCGATCACATAACTTGCGCCAAAACGCTGACCACTGCGATAAACACAGGACAGCGCTTTACGGGCATGTTGGCTACCATCCATGACCCGTGGAGGACTCAAACAGCAGTCACAATTACCACAGGGCTGCGGCCTTTGTTCCCCAAAATAGGCTAGTAGTGCCTGTCTTCGGCAACTGGTCATTTCACAATAGCCAAGCATAGCCTCAAGCTTGCGGCGTTCCAATCGCTTGTGGGATTCATCCACTGCTGAGGCTTCCAGCATTTGCCGAAGACGTACCACATTCTGCAACCCGTAACTCAGCCAGGCACTGGCTGGGAGACCATCACGCCCGGCACGGCCAGTTTCCTGATAATAGGCCTCAAGACTTCGCGGTAGATCAAGGTGAGCAACAAAGCGGACATCCGGCTTGTCGATGCCCATACCAAAAGCAATGGTAGCGACCATGATCAGACCGGCTTCATTTATAAACCGGGTCTGATTCTGGTTGCGCTCGGCATGGGGCAAACCCGCGTGATAGGGCAATGCCTGGCGGCCATGTCCATTCAGCCATTGCGCTGTGGCCTCCACTTTTTTTCGCGACAGGCAATAAACAATGCCGCAGTCTCCGGCATGATGCCGATCCAGAAATTGCAGCAACTGCTCCCTCCCAGCCTGTTGTTCCTCCACCAAATAACGGATGTTTGGCCGATCAAAAGAACTGACATACTGTTCGGCCTGTTGCAGGCTCAATTGGGCAATCATATCTCTACGAGTTGCAGCATCAGCGGTCGCCGTCAGGGCCATTCTTGGTACTCCTGGAAATCGCTCCGGAAGCACTGAAAGCTGTAGATATTCTGGGCGAAAATCATGCCCCCAACTGGAGACACAATGTGCTTCATCGATGGCAAATAGTGCCAGCTGCAGCTCACCAAGCAAATCCAGGGTTCTCGGCAATAACAATCGCTCCGGTGCGATATACAGCAGGTCCAGTTGTCCGGCCCGCAGCTTCCGTTCAACCGCCTGTTGCTGACTGCGGTCCAGACTGGAGTTGAGATGTTCCGCACGAATACCGGCCTGGCGCAATGCCAACACCTGATTTTGCATCAGGGCAATCAAGGGGGAAATTATGATGCCGGTGCCATTAAGTAGCAGGGACGGAATCTGGTAGCACAGTGACTTGCCCCCACCAGTGGGCATCAACACCAGAGCATCGTGCCCGGCCAGGATGGCTGCGATAACTTCCGCCTGACGAGGATGGAAATCGGCAAAACCGAAAGTCTGGCGCAATAGCGTACGGGCGGCATCCAACATACCGGCTATTGTACTGCCTGACCCAGTAAAACCGTTATCCGGAGCAAAGAATTTCAGCCCGCTGATGGTGCTTGCTGAAGCAGTTGCAATCTCAACCCCGGATTTGGCAAAACCTTATGTCCGGGGTATGATCAGGCTTTGACCGGACTGCGTTTGTGATCAGCATGACGTCCACTGGCATGGAGATTTCGTGATAAGACTACCCCTATATCCTCTCCGAACCCTTCGCTGGATCCTGTCTGTATCGCTGCTGTTGACCGGTCTGGCGGGATTCGCTGAATCTGCCAATACTGACCGGCATAACCAGCAATGGGTCAACCGTGTGCTCGGCACTGTGGATGACCTGTGGCGTGGCAAATCTTCACATATCATTACCACCATGCGCATCAAGACCCGTCATTACAGTCGCAGCATGCGGATGGAGGGCTGGTCATTGGGTAAGGAAAAAACTCTGGTCAGAATTCTGCGGCCGCTGCGAGAAAAAGGTGTAGCCACACTCAAGTCCGGCAATCATATCTTCACCTACCTGCCGAAAACAGACCGTACCATTCGTCTCACCAGTGGCATGATGATGGGTGCCTGGATGGGCAGTCACCTGACCAATGACGACTTGGTTAAAGAATCCAGAATGGCGAAGGATTACACCGCAAAACTGAGTTTTGAAGGCATCCGTGACGGTCAGAAAGTACTCGAGTTTACCCTCTGGCCAAAAGCCGATGCAGCCGTCGTCTGGGGCAAAGTGGTCCTGGAAGTATTTGCTGATAGCTTTATTCCGCTGCGTGAAACCTTTTATGACGAGGCCATGATCGTAGCACGTCATTTTGTCTTCAGTGCCATAAAACCAATGAATGGCAGACGTGTACCGACTGTGATGCGTGTGGAACCGGCTGACTTGCCTGGGGAGTTTACCGAACTCGTTTATGAAAAAATGACCTTTGATATCGGCCTGGAAGATCAATTCTTTTCACTTTCGCGTCTAAAATCACGCTAATCCTCGACATGGGATCAGTTAAATCTACTTGCATGAAAGTAACCGACAGCAAATCAGTATGAGGCAATTATTTGAGCTTGCCTGGCGTCAGTTACTGCGCAACTGGCACCGCAGTTTGGTCACCACTGTGGCCATGGCATTTGCCTGTTTTGTGATGATCGTCTATGCCGCTTTAATGCAGGGCATGGTTTATGGTAGTGAAAAGTATGCGGTCGCAACCAACACCGGGGATATCCAGATTCACGCCAGCGGCTACCGGGAAGATCCTGATCTGTACACTGTTATCAAGCAACCATTGGCCTTACTCAAGCGACTGCGCCAATCAGGTTTTAATGCCAGCGCGAGACTCTATGCCTCGGGTCTGGTAGCAGCCGGCCAGTCATCGGCCGGTGTGCGGTTACACGGCATCGATATCGAGGCTGAAAAAACGGTCACCATCCTGTATCGCCACCTATTGCAGGGCCGGTGGTTACGTCCGCAGGCACCGAATGATGTGGTTATCGGTGGACAATTGGCCCGTAACCTGGGTGTGTCAATCGGTGACGAACTGGTATTTGTAGGTCAGAGTGCAGACGGGGCCCTGGCCAATGACTTGTTTCGGGTCAACGGCATCATCAAGGCGGTGTCTGGGCAAATTGATAGCTCCAGCGTTTATCTGCTGGCCTCTCGTTTTCGTGAGCTCATGCAGCTGCCTGAAGGAGTGCATGAAATCGCCATTATGCGCCCCGACCGAAGCCAGGATCTGACCCTGGCCAGCCAACGCGCAGCCTCCCTGGCACCCGGACTGGAGACCCAGAACTGGCGCCAGTTACAACCAGCCATTGCCCGATTTGTCGACACCGCCGGAATCGAAACCCGAATCCTGATTATAATCACCTACATAGCTGTAGCTGCAGTGGTGCTCAATGCCATGCTGATGAGTATTTTTGAGCGGATCCATGAATTTGGCGTCATGAAAGCGATTGGCTTTCGCCCGATGCAGACGACCACATTGATTTATCTGGAAGCACTGCTGCAAACTCTGGTAGCCGTAGTTATTGGGGGAGCTACCGGCACTTGGGCCGCCTACTACCTGAGCCAATACGGCATCGACATGTCAGCTATCGCTGGCCGTCTGGCCTTTGGCGGCATGGCCATTGAGCCGATCTGGTACGCCCATTTGAATTCAACCAGCTTGCTGCTCCCCGTGGGCTATTTATTCGTCGTCACCCTGCTGGCAACCATCTATCCGGCCTGGAAAATAGCCTCCATCGGACCGCTGCAAGCGATACACCACCCCTGACCCAGGCAACTGGAAGCTGCGACCATGAATCTTACCGTACTGGCCTGGAAAAATCTTTGGAGAAATCGCCGTCGAACCCTGATCACTGCCTTTTCAATAGCCTTTGGGGTATTGCTGGCCGCGACCTTCACCGGCATGGGTGACTACAGCTACACCAATATGATCAATGCAGGTGCCAGTATGGGTAAAGGCCATATTACGGTCGAAGCACCCGGCTATAATGTCAGCCCCAGCTTGCAGAAATATCTAGTCAATTCAGCAAAAACACGCCTGCAAGTACTCGGTGTACCCGGTGTGGAGAAAGTATTGACCCGGATCAGTGGTCACGCCTTGCTGGCCAGTGCCAGGAAATCTGTTGCCGGCTTTTTTATCGCCATCGATCCAACCCAGGAGACAGCCAGCACCAGCCTGCTGCTTTCAGCGATCAACAAAGGACAACTGTTTTCGACCAGTCAGGGTCGCGGAATCGTCATTGGCAGCCGTCTTGCTAACAATCTGCACCTGCACCTGGGCAATAAACTGGTCTATACCACCACCGACGTACGGGGGGAGATGGTCAGTTCCATTGCCCGGGTTAGTGGTTTTTTTACCACGGGTGTGAATGATGTTGACGGTGCTGCAGTGCTGCTACCGATTGACAGTGTGCGAAAAACTCTCGGCTACAATCAGGATGAGGCCAGTTATCTCGCCGTACTAATCCATGACCAGAGGGATTATTTGCACATTCGTGGCCTTATCGCAGCATTGCCTGGACAGGTACAGCATGAGGTGATTACCTGGCGTCAGTCGCAACCGGATCTGGCCGGCATGATTACGATCGATAAAACCAGTAATCATGTCAGTCAGCTACTGGTCGGTTTGTTGATTGCAGCGGGTATTCTCAATACTCTGTTGATGAGTGTGCTTGAGCGGCGGCGTGAATTCGGCATCATGATGGCTGTCGGTATGGCGCCATTGACCCTGTTCAGATTGGTGATGACTGAATCCTTCTGGTTGGCAGTGCTGGGGTTATTCTTGGGTGTGCTAATGACCGCGCCGTGGTATTTGTTTATGGTGAATACCGGCCTCGATTTCTCGGATGCGTTCGGTACCGATTTGAGTATTGGTGGCGTATTACTCGACCCGGTAATGAAAATTCGCTTGTTTCCGGAAAGTGTATTGCAGATACTGGTAGCTGTGTTTTCTTTGAGCCTTTCCGCAGCACTTTACCCGGCTTGGCGCGCTGGCCGGGTGCCACCCGTAGAAAGCCTCAAACTGGTATGACCTGATGATGGAAATAGTTGGTAACACACCCATTGTGGATTTACCTATTGTGGACTTGCAGAATGTCCTGCGGATTTATCGCCAGGGACAGCTCCAGGTGGTAGCCGTCAATAATATCACTTTGCAGATCACAGCTGGTGATTTTGCCGTATTGTGTGGGCCATCCGGCTCCGGAAAAACCAGCCTGCTCAACCTGATTGGCGGACTCGACCACCCCAGCTCTGGTACGGTATCTATCGATGGTGTGGACCTGACCTCATTGACTGCCTCCCAATTATCAAATCTACGTAAAAACCGCATCGGTTTTATTTTCCAAGCCTATAATCTGATTGCCGTTATGACCGCATATGAAAATGCTGCCTTCGTTCTGAGTTTACAGGGCGTGAGCCAGGACGAATGCCGGCAACGTGTTCTGGCCACCTTGCAGGAAGTCGGCCTACAAGGTCTGGAGAATCGTCTGCCTGATCAAATGTCCGGTGGCCAACAGCAACGGGTCGCCATTGCCCGTGCCATTGTCACCCGACCGGCGATTGTGCTGGCCGATGAACCAACCGCCAATGTTGATTCAGAAACCGCCATTGCCTTGCTCGAGCTGATGCAACGACTCAATCGGCAACTGGGCATTACCTTCCTGTTTTCAACCCATGACCCACGGGTAATCGAACAGGGCCATCGGGTGATCCGGATTCGTGATGGCAGCATAGAATCTGATCTTCAACAAAACTGAATACCTCAACAAAATGAACCGTGAGACTGTGTCCCTATTTGGTGGCCTGCTATTGGCAGTAGTCGTAATGGATGCCCATGCACAATGGGCCGATGAAACAGCCGTCATTGAAGTACGTGGTCTGCTGCAAACAGATGCTTTCGCGACATTCGGCAATCGTTCCGTGATCTCTGAACCCGGTCCCAACAATTTATTGACCCAAAGTGCTCGTCTCATGCTCACAGCTGATCCGACAGTACAATGGTCCACAGAACTGCATGTGGTAGCAGATCTGGCCAGTACCGAACTGGCCAACCACACAATTCCAGGTACTGAACGCAGTGCGACACTGCAATGGTACGGCAATAACAACAGAACATCGATCAGCCTTGATCGGCTCAACCTGCAGTACCAATCCCAACGCCTGACTATCAAGGCCGGTCGTTTGCCGGTTACCCTGAGTCGCAGCAGCTATTTTGCCCCTTTTGACTGGTTTGCTCCCTTCAGTGCTGAAACTTTTTATCGAGTCTACAAACCGGGAGTCGATGCCCTGCGTCTGGATCTGGACATGTCCAGTTTGAGTCGTCTGTCGCTGATTCAGGTACAAGGCTATCAAGTCGACCCGGCCAGCAGCAGTGGCTGGAGCCAGCGTGCCGATACACAGCGACAATCCAGACTCATGCAACTGAGTCTGACACAAGGAAATTTCCAATGGGATGCACTGGCAGCCAGAGTCCGGGGACGCAAACTGCTCGGTATGGCGGTACAAGGCGAATTGTGGCAATGGCTGGGATTACGGGCCGAGGGCTATCGTGCCGCAGCCAAGCGCGAAGGCACAGTACGCAACGAACTGACCCTGGAACTCGAACACAGCTGGGCGAACTCATTCACCTTGCATCTGGCCACATTCTGGCATGGTGCTGGTGCAAATTCGGTAGTGGGATACCCGGCGGTTATCGCTTTGGCACAAACCCGCAACCCCTATTTGGCCAATCGCTACGAATTACTGGCCATAGATTTCGACATGAGCCCCTTGTTAAGCCTCAGTGGCCTGTTGCTCCGCAACCGGGTCGATCGCTCCCGTCTATTGGCACTTTATGCCCGCTACAGTACCGGGGATGAATCAGAACTAACCCTGAGCGCCAACCTGCCTGCAGGCCATCCATCACCAGCCAGTGAATTCGGTCATTACCTGAGTGCATTGAACTTGCAATTTCGTTACTATTTCTAAGTCCAACCCGTCACACCAGCTTCAGGATATTCATGTCTCATCGTCACCTGCGCCTCACAACTGCTTTTATTTTCCAGCTCCTAAGCCTATCGGCCTTGGCACAAACACCCCGCGTCGCAACCAGTATTTTGCCCCTACAGATGTTGGTCAAAGCCATCGCTGACCCAAGCAATCCACCAGTGTTGATCTTGTCACCTGAGCAGTCTCCGCATGACCACTTGCTGCGTCCCAGTGAAATGCTCACTCTACGAAACAGTACTCTGGTGTTCTGGATAGGCCCAAGTCTGGAAGGCTTCCTGGTTCGTCCGCTTGCGGCCTTGCCCAAAACAACGCAGGTGATTTCTCTCCTCCAACGTACTGTCCGCCCATCCGAGCCACTAGCAAATGACCCTCACCTGTGGTTAGACCCGGTTCTGACTGCCTCACTCGTCGAACAAATTGCGATTGCCTTCAGCAACATAGATCCGGAACATCGTGATTCTTATCGAAACCGGGCACAGATTCTTCAGCGCAAGCTGCAACGCCTCGATGAAAAATTAACCAATATTTTCAAACCAATACGTAACATTCCATTTCTTGTCTATCACGATGGCTATCAGCGTTTGGCCCAGCGCTACGGCTTGAATCTGGTTGCGAGTGTCAGTCGCGACCCGGAACACCCGGTAAGCTTGTGGCGTCTACAGGAGATTCGTCGTATTATTGCCAAGCAGCGGGTTTCCTGCCTGCTTTCCGAGCCACAATTCGCAGACAATAACCTGAGGCCCTTGCTGCAAGATGGTATGAGAACAGGAATCCTTGATCCCCTGGGTTTGCGTTTACCTCCTGACCGACAAACATATGGCCAGTTATTGGTACAGCTTGCCGATGACCTGTACCGTTGTCTGGTAGCCGACAACGTATGACCGGAAGCTGACTCAAAAAAAGCGAGCTGCTGGAATCCTCTGGCAGCTCGCTCCTTAATCGTGTGCTGATATAGTGTGCTGATCACGAATCCTGTGATCTCACTGCAATCAGCATTCCAAATTGATCACGTATGAGGTTTCAGTTACTGGAGCTATCCTGGGTGTTGCCAGTACCCAGCAGAGGTTTGATTTTAGTTTTGTCCCGGGATTTGCCATCAGTATTATCTTGAGCACCTTGACTTGAATTTTTGCCAGTATTGTCCTTGGACCCAGTAGACCCTTGCGTAGTACCACTTTCCTGTCCACCATCGCCATTACCTGAGTTTTCAGAGCTGCTATTTTCTCCGCCCAAGGGGCCGCCACTGTCACCACTGGTTTCGCCCTTGTCACCACCCATATCACCTTGGCCTCCATCGCCCTCACCACCATTGCCTCCAGCATCTCCGCTATTTCCACCAGCATC
>CAYQAP010000025.1:0-10375 GCA_964415515.1 uncultured Gammaproteobacteria bacterium
ATGACGCTGCTCAATGGCAATTGGGTGAATCCGACCTTGTTGCTATTGCCTGCAAACTCATTTGATGTCGGGGGGTCGTAGTGAACGAGAGCTACCAGGCTGTTGAGAAATCCTCATGCAGCACGATATGGCCTTAAGCACCGGATCAATAAGCTCATCTACCGCCAAGATCATCTACTGCCAGGATCATCTACCGCATGTCTGGGAGATCGTGCCTGCGTTAGTTAGTCTTTCGTGCAATCAGTTGACCGGCTTGTTTTTTGCTGAGTCCTTCGATATACATCCGGTACCAGAGTTCGGCATTGCAAAGCTGCCACAGCCGTTGGCCATGGTCGGCACGGCCGGTCAGATGCTGATCGAGCAGCATTTGTACCCCTTCGTGGCGCAACAGATTTTGTTGTACCAGATGGGCATCACGCAACAACACCTGGTACAGATGGCGAAATTCATCGGCCAGCAAATAGGTCAATGGTGAGGAAAAGCCCTGCTTCTTGCGTTTGAGCAGGCTTTTCGGCAGATGTCTGGCCACCAGTTGGGTCTGGATATAGCGCAACTGTCGGCCACGGATTTTAGAATCGGCAGGCAATCGGGCACAGAATTCAGCCAATTTGTGATCCATCAGTGGGGCTCGGGCCTCCAGACCATGGGCCATGCTCATGCGATCCAGAATGACCACCGGATGATCAGGCATTCGTGTCATGCTGTCAGCGAACAGCATTCTGTCCAGAATATCGTCGGCATTGGCGGCATCAAAATAGCTGGCAATATGGGCTTCCGGGTCGAGCACTGCGGTCTGGTTCAGAAAATCATCGGTGTAGAGTTGTTTGCGAAAAGCGTCCGAGATGTAGAAGTAGCTCAGGCTCTTGCCATAGCGCAAACCGTCACTGAAAAAGGACATCTGCTGCATCCATTGCAACTGATGGATCGGGCCTCGATACCAGCGTCCGGCTGGGAGCAGGCGCAGCAGCGGGCCGATGAGTTTGCAGCGTAGTACCTCGGGCATCAGGGCATACCAGGAGGCATAGCGGTTGCCGTAGTAGCGGTCATAACCACCGAACAGTTCATCACCACCTTCTCCGCCGAGCACCACCTTAACCTGCCCGGCAGCCAGGCGGGCTATGTGATACATGCATACTGACAGTGGATCGGAAGGTTCATCCATGTGCCAGATCAGCTCGGGCAGCAGTTCGGTTAGTTTTGGTTCAATGGTAATTTCGTGTGCCTGAGTGGCAAAGTGATCGGAAACGATCCGTGCATAGGGCAATTCGCTGTAGTTTTTATAGGCCACTTCCCCGGAGAAGGTCTTGAAGTCACCACCTTGCTGTTTGGCCATCATCGCGACAATCAGGCTCGAATCCATACCGCCACTGAGAAAAGCACCGACCGGCACATCACTGACCAGGTGATGTTTGACGCTTTCGGCGACCTGCTGGTCCAGTGCATCGAGCTGCTCTGGGAAGGATAGATCCAGTTTGTCCCGGTAGTCGGGTTTCCAGTAGTTATTGATCTGAAGTCTGCCGTGCTTGAACAAGGCATAATGTGCCGGCGGCAGTTTACGAATTTCCCGGAACATGGAGCGTGGGGGAGTGATAATACGCAGGGTCAGGTACTCGTGCAGTGCTGCCGTGTCGAGCTGGCGCAGTGCGGGCTCCCAGATCAGCAGGGCCTTGATTTCTGAGGCGAAAGCCAGAACCCCGTGGCGTAAGCAGTAATACAGGGGTTTTTGACCCAGGTGATCCCGGGCCAGAAATAACTGCTGTAGCGAAAAGTCGTAGATCGCAATGGCGAACATGCCACGCAACTGCTGCAGGCAACGAATACCGGACTGCTGGTAGAGCGCCAGAATGACTTCCGTATCACTGTGCGTACGGAAGGCATAGGTGTCCTCGAGTTGCGTACGCAGTTGCCGGTAGTTGTAGATTTCTCCATTAAAGACGATCAGCAGCTTGCCATCGGCACTGCGCATCGGTTGCGCGCCACTCTCCAGGTCAATGATCGAGAGGCGCCGGTGACCGAAACCGACACCGTCTGTGATTTCCAGGCCTTCACCATCGGGTCCACGATGAGCCAGGCAACGAGTCATGGCGCGCAGCTGCTTCACTTCAACCGGAGCCGACTGGACCACACCAGCAATCCCACACATTTAGGCAGGGCTCCCAGATCCACTGCGTGGTTCGAGCAAATACAACAGCCCGCCAGCGAGACTGATCGGGATTAGCAGGGCTCGTTGCAGCAGGCCGACCAGCAGCGCAGTTTCATAGCTCATACCGAACTGTCCAGCCAGATAGATCAGGGAACCTTCAATCACGCCAATGCCATTGATGGATAGTGGTACGATGGCCACAACACTCAACAAGGCACTAATTACCGCGACATCGTACCAGGCCAGTGGCTCGCCTGCGGTCTTCATTAACAACCAGAACCAGCTGATCGTAAAAAGATGAAATAACAGTGAAACAGCAATGACGCCAAAACTACGGGCGGGTTGTCTGCGGTAATCGACCAGATGCTCTGTCAAGGTGCGCACCAGTTTTGGCAGTCGCTTCCAGCTCAGCAGATGGTGCCAGAACCGCCTGTTTAGCAGCAACAGGGTGATCACTGCAGCGCAGATAAGGCCGATGATGCCGAGGCGTACATAGGTTTGTGACAATAGCCCGCCATGGATGGCTGAGCCGGTGATAGCCGCAAACCAGCCCACCAGCAGGAGGGTAAGAATGCCGGATAAACGCTCGGTAAATACCGCCAGTACGGCCGCTGTTCGGGAGCGCTCATTCACCAGGGTACGATAAATTCGGTAGCCATCTCCGCCGATGCTTGTAGGCAGGAAGTTGTTGAAGAACATGGCAATAAAATACCACTTGTGCAAGTGATTAAAAGCAAATGTGGTCCCATGAATGCGTAGCAGCAAATGCCATTTCCAGGCACTGATGGTGACGCAAACCGTCATTGCCAGCAACACCAGTGCCAGGTAGGACAGACGGACATGCTGCAGACCTTGGGCGATCGCCTGCCAATCCGCTTGATCGAGGATCAGTGCGGTCAGTAGTAAGGCAACAGTCACCTTCAGTGCCAAAATGAGATTTTTTTTCACCGCCAGTCTGCCGGGCTATGATTCAGTACTTGCGAGGCCGTACCGGTTTGGCCGGAATGCCGGCCACGATCATGTTGTCCTCAACGTCTTTGTTGACGACAGCGCCGGCACCGATAACCGCCCCTTTGCCAATATTGATGCCATCAAGGACCACCGCAGCAGTGCCCAGCCAGGTTCCGGAACCAATCCGGATCGGGCCCTTGGTATAGGCTTTGTTGTCCATGATAATGGGTAGTACCCCATCAACTTCGTAGGCACCGGCGGAAATACTGCAACCTCCGGCAGTGAGTACCGCTTCTCCAAGCTCAACCCCGGCAGTGGATACCACCACAGAATTACTGCCCACCGAGCTGCGTCGGCCGATATGAATGGAACCACCTTTGGCCAGCAGCATAACATTGCGATTAATCAGGACTTCATCGTCCAGCCTGATGCCGTCATCGGCGTGCCCGCGTCCTTCCAGCACACAGTGGTCATCGATGGTGACATTGTCACCGATGATGATATTGCCAGGGTGTCGTAGCACCACATTGCGACCGAGAATCAAGCCTTTCCCAACGGACTTAAACAGGGGGCGATAGAGTTTTTTTCGCAGCAGATAACCCAATCCACCGCCCAGGGGTGCGATCAACATCATCAGCAACTCATACCAGATAAAAAGCCACAAACTTGGTTCGCCCAAGGTCATTTGACGATAGGCCGCCAGCGGTGAGCGGCGTGCTGCCGCCAGTTTGTGTCGAATAATGTTGTCTTGTTGCAGGTCCTGAGGTTGCTGTTGACTCAATGGTGCCGACTCCCGATTGCTGATTTTGTAGGATCGCTAGTGTACCGTATCGTAGCCGAGCGGGTGTCTTGCTGATTCCATTTGAAAATAATATCGGCTATTGTTCGCTCGAGTTAACCGTAATGGCTACCTGAGACTTTCTCACCAGCCTGCTGGATGCACAAAGAGCGAATAATGATCCTGGCTGACAACCACCGTTTCGCAGTTGCCCCTATGCTTGATTGCACGAATCGCCATGCGCGGTTTTTGTATCGCTTGTTGAGCACCAAAGCCCTGCTTTATACCGAAATGATTGCAACCGGAGCGTTGTTACACGGCCCTGCCAAGGCTTTGTTGGGCCATCATGCTAAGCTATCTCCGGTGGCTGCCCAACTGGGTGGTGGCGAACCTCATGCGTTGGCACGGTGTGCCACAATGATTGAAAAGGCTGGGTTTGACGAGGTCAATCTTAATCTGGGTTGTCCCAGTGCACGGGTGCAGCGTGGTCAGTTTGGTGCCAGTTTGATGCGATCACCGTCCCGGGCGGCGGACTGTGTTCGGGCGATGCGAGATGTGGTCAGCCTGCCAGTTACTGTGAAATGTCGTATTGGAATCGATGAACAAGACAGTTACGCGCAGTTTGTAGAGTTTGTTGGCCAGCTGCAGGACGCGGGCTGTGAGGTGTTTGTGGTGCATGCCCGCAAAGCCTGGTTGCACGGGGTTAGCCCTAAGTCCAACCGCCAGGTGCCACCTTTGCGCTATGATTATGTGCACCAGTTGAAGAGGGAATTTCCACATTTGACAGTAGTGCTCAATGGTGGTTTGAAAGACTTCACAGCAATCCATGCACATCTGGACAATGTTGATGGCGTCATGCTCGGACGGGGTGTTTATGACAACCCATGGCTGTTGTCCGGTGTCGATGAAGAAATCTATCACCTGGAGCATAGCTCTTTGGAGCGTTTTCAGGTCGGCTACAGGTATGCTGAGTATTGTCGGCAGCAGGCTGTGATGGGTGTGCCATTGCGAACCCTGATTCGGCCCCTGTTCGGGTTGTTTTATGCCCAGCCTGGCGCCCGTTACTGGCGCCGACAATTGAGTGAATCCTTGCAGCAGCCTGCGGCCACAGTCAGGGTTATTGAAGTGGCTTTACAACAACTCCAGAAGCATGATCCGGATTCGGTGGCAGCCTCCTAACCAGGATTAAACAGCAAACTGTTCTCCGAGAATACGTTCGTCGAGGTTATGGTCAGGGTCGAAGAGTAGTTGCAATACGGTACTGCGGTCTTCAGCAATGTCAACGCTGAGAATGTTACGGATCTCCAGGGCATCTGCGGTGGCACTGACCGGTCGTTTTTCGTGCTCAAGAATTTCAAAGCGAACTTCTGCGGTATGCGGCAGAATGGCGCCGCGCCAGCGGCGAGGTCTGAATGGACTGATGGGGGTCAAAGCCAGTGCATCTGCATCAATCGGCAGGATTGGGCCGAAGACGGAAAGGTTGTAGGCGGTGCTGCCAGCTGCAGTTGACAGCAGCACACCATCACAGATCAGCTCCTCAATCCGGATGGTGCGATTAACCAGAACCCGAATCTTGGCAGCTTGCTGGCTTTGTCGGAGTAGCGAGACTTCGTTAATGGCCAATGCGGGAGTCGTTTCTCCGGATTCGGCATGTGCTTGCATGCACAATGGGTGCAGGCGAGTCAGGCGTGCCTGCTGAAGACGACTTGGTAAATGTTCCACAGCAAAGCGGTTCATCAGAAAACCGATAGAGCCACAGTTCAGCCCATAGATAGGCAGCCCGTATCGCAGGGTTTGGTGCAATGTCTGGAGCATGAAGCCATCACCACCGATGGCGACGATGACACTGGCCTGATCCAGAGGAACATTTCCATAGCGATCCACCAACGACTGCCAGGAAGACCGGGCCACTGTCACATTACTGTGTAAAAAATTGATCTTGTCCAAGAGGTATCCTGAATTGAGTGGTTGCCGGGTTGATCACGGTGAGGATTTATGCAGTTCAAGGGCCTGAGTTTTGCAGCGTACATATTCTGCATGGGGTATGTGGAGCAGACTGGCCAGCTTGCGTAACAAATGATGCTCATGTTCACTCAACACCCCATCGGCATACGCCACCCGCCACAGCCACTGGTAGAGTTGAACTTTCTCTTTCAGGGTCCAGTTCCGGTTGATTTCTACAGTGAGGTGATACAGGTCGGTTGATTCCTTGACCTGGTCATCGGCGATTTGCAGCAGATCAGTAATTTGTTCTGCAGTGAGGCCAAAGCGACTGTTCAACATCTCCCGCATAATCGCAAGTTCCTGTTTGTCGAGGCTGAAATCAGCTTGTCCAACCTCCATCATCAGGGCCGCTGCAGTCAGGCTCAGTTGTTCGGCTGCGGTGTTTTGATGGCTGATATTTTGGCGCGCATCCTGTAACAAATTATGAAAAAACTTTAGCATATCAAACCCTTGTTGATGGTATGTTACAAAGTACTCAGTGGCCTATTGTCAGCATAGCGCTGCACACGGTCAAGATACCGGTTTTTTGTGGTTTCATCCAGGAAACTTGCAGTGAAGCTATTCCTGGCCAGTGCTAATATCTGTTCCCGATCAAGTCGCAGGGCCGTCACGACAGCGAGCAGGTTGTGGTTCAGGTAGCCACCAAAGTAGGCGGGGTCATCGGAGTTGACTGTGACCAGAAGCCCCAGGTCGAGCATGGAGTGCAATGGGTGTTGCTGCAGCTTAGTCACATTTTTCAGCTGCAGGTTGGACAGGGGGCAGAGCGTAAGTGGAATCTGCAGGTCACGAAGTACCGCGACCAAATCGGGGTCATCGAGTGACCGGTTGCCGTGATCGATGCGATCGACCTGCAATACTTGCAGAGCTTGCCAGATATAATCTACCGGACCTTCTTCTCCGGCATGGGCCACCTTGCGAAAACCCAGGTTTGCAGCTTTCTGGAAAACATGACGAAATTTCTCCGGAGGATTGCCCAGTTCTGATGAATCCAGTCCAACGGCTACAATCCAGGATCGATAGTCGGCTGCAGCCTCCAGGGTGGCCAAGGCCGACTGTTCATCGAGGTCGCGCAGAAAACAGAGAATCAAGTGGCTACTAATGTCGGACTCACGCCGGGCTTCTTCACAGGCCCGGTGAATTCCATTGATGACTGTAGAAAATGCGATCCCACGACGGCAATGTGCCTGGGGGTCAAACATGATTTCGGTGTGCAGGATATTCTGTTGCCGGGCTTTACGCAGGTAGGCTTTGGTCAGCTCATAAAAATCCTGTTCATTGCACAGAACCCGGGTCCCGGTATAGTAAAGATCCAGAAAATCCTGAAGATTGCCGAAATGGTAGGCCTGTTGCAGTTGTTCGATATTCTGGTACTTGGTTTGCACACAATTGCGCTGGGCCAGAGCAAGCAGCATGGCGGGCTCCAGTGTGCCCTCGATATGAACATGCAACTCGGCTTTTGGGAGTTCGCTGATGAACGATTGCACCGTTGCATCGAATGGCACAGGATTCATGTCTGGGCAGTCCCGGTTCGTACTTGGGGGAGCGCTGTTTGCTTTATGTAGGGCATCATTAATTATCGAACACCATTTGTTACTGCGATTTTACCTTTAGGCGGGGGAAAACTGGTACTATTTTCACTTTCGACAAGACTGTAGTTATAGGATCTTCCGTTCGGCAGGATGTCGCATATTACGTGTTGGAACAAGGCATATGACAGCACAATTTCAAGTTAATGTAAGCACTTTTGTTGCAATTATGCGTCAGGTTCTGACCCAGCCGCGCAGTTTTTTTCAGAATATGCCGAAAACCGGGGGCTATGGGGATCCGCTCTTGTATTTTGCCGTAATCGGCTTACTTGATGGTCTCATTCTCTGGCTGCTGAATTTATTCGGGTTAAACAGCGGTGTGGTACCGGCCAGTACCAGCTTGTTTGGGGCATTCATGATGGTAGTGATGGCCCCCCTCGGGGGGGTTGTTGCGGCTTTTTTTGCTTATCTGCTGTGGCGGCTGCTGGGTTCTCGCCTGGGCTATGAGACCGCTTTTCGCTGTCTGGCATTTATCTCATCGATAGGACCGGTCGTCATGTTGTTGCGGGTGGTCCCCTATCTGGGAACCACAGTGAATGTGCTCTGGGGTGGCTGGCTGTTGTATATTGCCAGTGTCGAAGTTCATGCTCTGGCGCAATCCCGGGTCAAGTCAGCCATTGCTGTGCTGGTATTGGTGTTGTTGTTGATGGGCTTGCAGGGAGAACGCAATGGGCGCCGTATGCAGGCCCGGATAGCCGGGTTTGGTGGTCAATTGCAAGGGCTTGAGGGCAAGACTCCAGAGCAAATGGGGCAGGCGATGGGCGAATTTCTAAAGGGGCTTGAGAACGGGGTAAAACCATGAAAACTAAAGTAAATCAGGGCGATCGGGAGTGTTGGTCAGATGGCCATTAAAGCCGGCATCGTTGGTGCGACCGGGTATGCCGGGGTGGAGTTGCTGCGTCTGTTGGCTGCCCACCCAGAGGCAGAAATTGCTCTGATTACATCAAGAGTTCGGGCGGGCCAGCCCGTGTCGGAGCTATTCCCGAGTCTGCGTGGGGTGGTCAATAAGAACTTTTCTATGCCCGATCTGGTACAGCTCAAGGCCTGTGATGTGGTATTTTTTGCCACGCCAAATGGGATCGCCATGCAATCCGCACCCGAGTTACTGGAGGCGGGTGTCAGGGTGATTGATTTGGCTGCGGATTTCAGAATCCGGGATGTGGCCGTGTGGGAGCAGTGGTATGGGCAAGCGCACAGTTGTCCAGAATTATTGTCCGAGGCCGTCTATGGGTTGCCGGAGACACACCGCCCGCAGATCAAGATCGCTCGGCTGGTTGCCAATCCGGGCTGTTATCCTACGGCAGTGCAGCTGGGGTTTCTGCCATTGCTGGAGCATGGCTGTATCGAGACTGAGGCATTGATCGCAGACTGTAAATCGGGCGTCAGTGGTGCAGGTCGCAAGGCCGCAGTCAATGGCTTGTTCTGCGAAACCAGCGAATCCTTCAAAGCTTATGCGGTGTCAGGGCACCGCCACTGGCCGGAAATTTGTCAGGGGCTGAACGAGATCGCAGCGCATAAAGTTGGACTGACCTTTGTTCCCCATCTGGTGCCGATGATTCGGGGTATCCATGCCACGCTTTATGCACGACTCAAGAATCCTGATCTGGATTTGCAGGATTTGTATGAAAAACGCTATCGCAGCGAGCCCTTTGTTGATGTCATGCCGCAGGGCAGTCACCCGGAGACGCGCAGTGTACATGGCGCGAATATTTGTCGAATCGCCTGTCACTTGGCCCCTGACCACCGAACTGCCGTGATTCTGGTGGTCGAAGACAACCTGGTCAAGGGTGCAGCGGGGCAGGCGGTGCAGAACATGAATCTGATGTTTGCAGTCGATGAGTCGGCTGGATTGTGCGCTACGGCAATGATGCCTTAAGCCCGCCGTGGAGCAGGTATTCATCGGCATGGATCAATGCAGTATGCCTTAATTGGCTTGCTGACGGAGTACAGTTCAGGTAATAATCTGCTGAAAAGTGCTATTCTTAATATCCCATGCTAACGAAACAGCTGGAGAATGAAATGCTGAGAATGAAAGCCCATGATCATGCCGACGGAGATATCTCTGAGAGTCTGTCCGCTGAGGGTATTGACGCCATGATTGGGAAAAGTATCGAAATTACCGGCAACCTGAAATTCTCTGGGGGTCTGCGAATTGACGGCAAGGTGCTGGGCAACGTTACTTCTGCCGATGCGAAACATCCGGACAGTGTATTGATTATTGGTGAGAGTGGTATCGTCGAAGGGGATGTGACTGTACCGCATGTGCTCGTCAACGGAACCGTGAAGGGCAAACTGGTGTCGAGTAACCGGATCGAATTGCAGGCTCGGGCGCGAGTCCATGGAGATGTTCATTATTCCGCAATCCAGATGGAGCTTGGGGCTATTGTCAACGGTAGCTTGAGTTCGGGAAGCAACACCACTGCAGTGAAGTCGACGCTGCGGTCTTCATCGAGAGCACAGTCGGCATCTGCTGCTGTAAAAACCGACTGATCAGCCCTTGCTTGAAAAAGATACCGTTCGACCTCATTCAATTAGAGGTAAAGGGCCAGGCGATTACCTAGGAGCAAAATGACGAATCTATTGGGTCTCTCTGATGCGGCAGCAATCAGGGTGCAGGAGTTGATCGCTGCTGATGGCAGGCAAAATCTGCAGCTGCGGGTATTTATCCGGGGTGGAGGTTGTTCCGGATTTCAATATGGGTTTTCCTTTGATCAGGCACAGGATGATGATCTTGAAGTCAGCTGTTCGGGGCTGTCAGTGCTGGTGGATCCGCTGAGCTTGCAGTACCTGCAAGGTGCTCAGGTTGACTACATCGATGATCTTTTGGGTGCCCGTTTTGTGGTTGATAACCCCAATGCTTCGGCGACCTGTGGTTGTGGCTCCTCATTTTCCATCTGAATGGGGTTGTCCTTA
>CAYQAP010000025.1:10475-12672 GCA_964415515.1 uncultured Gammaproteobacteria bacterium
ATCCGATAAACGGGATCCGATAAATGGCGCCGGCAATCACCGGATGCCGGGCCCCGGTGGCCAGTGTTGTGTTGACAGGGTGATAGGCCAGTGTTTGACTGGCCAGCCAGGCAAAGCCAGCTGCTTCCACCCACTCAGGGGCCAAACCCAGAGCCTTGCTATCGGCTACGGGAAGTGGGCCCATATGATCTGCGATACCCTGCATCAGGGCTCGATTGTTGCTACCTCCTCCACAGACATACACTTCCTGAGCCTGTGGTGCATGGTCCTTGATGGCACTGGTGACGGTGGTCACGGTCAGCTCCAACAAGGTTGCCTGCAGGTCGGCAGCTGGTATCGAGGAAGCTCGTTGGAATTGTTGTAACCAGTGGAAATTAAAATACTCCAGGCCGGTGCTCTTCGGGGGCGGTTGTGCAAAAAATGGATCTTGTAACAGCTGTTGCAATAAAGCCCGGTCGACTGCACCGCTGGCAGCCCATTGTCCAGCTTGATCGAATGGGCGATTCAGGGTTTGCTGGCAATGGTGATCCATTAAGGTGTTTCCGGGACCACAGTCGAAACCCGTGGCCGACTGTAGTGGGTCAGCAGAAAGAATGGAGATATTGGCAATGCCCCCGATATTGACAATCACCCGTTTCCTTGCAGATGAAGCGAATAAGGCCTGGTGAAACAAGGGAGCCAGTGGTGCTCCCTGGCCTCCGGCGGCCAGGTCTGCCTGTCGGAAGTGAGCGACCGTAGTAATCCCGGTTCGTTCTGCGATTACGGCGGGTTGCCCTATTTGGATACTGAAGGGGGAGGTGCCTTGCGGGGCATGACGCAGGGTTTGTCCGTGACTGCCTATGGCACGAATCTGCTGATGAGTCAGTCCGGCCAACCGAATGACGGAGTTTGCAGCCTGTGCAAAAGCATTGCCGAGCTGGACATCCAAACGAGCACAGCGTGCCAGCTCACCATGGCCTTCCGGCACCATGAGGCGACGAATTTCATCCAGCAATGTGGTGTCGATCGGGGTGTTCTGAGCGGCTAGCAGTTGCCATGAACCGGGATGCAGGAGAATGGCTACTGCGTCAATGGCATCTGCACTGGTACCGGACATGAGTCCAACATAACGGCCAACTTCATCCGTTAATCCAGCTTTTGGAGCTTGTTCGGTAGCGATGGTATGCTTTGGCACAGGGGACTAGCGGTTGGCGACGATACGGTTCTGCTGTTCAGCTTCGAGTTTGGCCAGATACTGGCGTGTGCTGTTACGAAAAGCCAGAAGTTCCTGCGTTGGAATAGCCAAGGCTCGCGGGGGACGAAAGGTCACTGGATTCTTGTGTTTGCCATTGACTCGAAATTCGTAATGCAGGTGCGGGCCTGTTGCCAGGCCACTGCTGCCGACATAAGCGACGATGTCACCTTGTTTGACACGACTGCCAATGCGCAGGCCACGTGAAAATTTTGATAGATGAGCATAAACGGTGCTGTAAGGGCCGCCATGGCGAATAATTACAGTGCGACCATAACCACCCTTCCAGCCCTTGAACAAGACCGTACCATCGGCGGTAGATCGTACGGATGTACCACGGGGTGCGGCGTAGTCCACGCCGTTATGGGCGCGCCACTTTTTAAGCTTTGGATGATAGCGTCGCAGTGAGAATCCTGAACTGATACGACTGAATTTGACGGGAGTTCTCAAAAAACTGCGTCTCAAACTACTGCCATCCGGGCTGTAGTAACCGGTTTTGTGCTGACTGTCAGTAAAGCGTACGGCACGGTACCGTGTGCCTTGATTGACAAACTCCGCGGCCAGAACCGGGCCATTTCGAACGACCTTGCCTTGCCAGCGTTCTTGCTGCCAGAGTACATTAAAGCTGTCATTATGACGCAAATCCTGGCCAAAATCGATATCCCAGCCAAAAATATCCACCAGTTGCAGCATTACGGATACAGGGACACGTTGTTGCTGTGTCGCCTGGCTGAGTGATGAGATGATTTTGCCTCTGGCTTGTCGTTGTATGATCTGAACCGGTTTGGGGCTGATCCGGGCCTGATAGCCAGTTGCCGATTGGCGAATTTCCAGAGTATTTTCTGTACTGAAGGCATAGCTCATGGCGGCCAGGGTCTGATCAGCAGCAGTTTTCCAGTACAGGATCCGACCCGGATGGAGTCGTTGCAACAGTGAGCCGGGACGTTTTCGGCTCAGGGTCAAAGC
>CAYQAP010000025.1:12772-30920 GCA_964415515.1 uncultured Gammaproteobacteria bacterium
TCAATAAGCGTGCTGTTTTGGATAACCCTTGACTTGTCAATGGGTTTGCTGCTATTTGTTTCAGGATTGTTTGCTGCGGGCAAGAGGGTAAAGTCGCTGGTGTCGGAAGCGTCGTTAACCAGGGTCTTTCGCGGGCCAGCTGTCTGGGGATTCAATAACTTCAGGGCTGGAGATTGCAACGGTGCATAGGCTGCCTGTACCGGTGGTACCGTTGGAGCCACCATGCCGTATTGGTTGGGGTTGCCAAACAGCAGGAACACCGAGACTGCCAGGATTACCGTTAGCAGCAAGTAGCGGTAATCCCGATCGAGGAATTTGGGGCTAGATCCATTACGGATCGGGCGGTTACTCATCTCTATAGGGTATTCGACATTATTTTTTGCAGGCGACACTTTATAGTGAACTACGCTTAAGGTCAAAGCCAGAGTGTGGCAAAATGACAGCTTTGCCCAAGATGTCGGCTATTCCAATCTGCATTGATGCAGATACCCTGTGGATTGTGGCCGTATCGGGTTGCCGATAATTGTTGTTTGTCGCCAGCAATTGTGAGTAGATGACGGAACTGCATCCCCAACTATAATTTGCAAGAGACCAAAAGAAATGCCTATGCAAAAAGCCATGGAATTAATCAAAAGAGGTGCCGAAGAGGTGTTGGTTGAATCCGAGTTGAAATCGCGATTGCAAAGCGGTCGTCCGCTTCGTATCAAGGCCGGTTTTGATCCCACTGCGCCAGACTTGCACCTGGGGCACGTGGTGCTGATTAACAAGTTGCGACAGTTTCAGGATTTGGGGCATGAGGTATTGTTCCTGATCGGTGATTTCACCGGCATGATTGGTGACCCCTCCGGCAAAAGTGTGACTCGCCCGGCTTTAACAGCAGAGGAGGTGCAGTCGAATGCTGTGACCTACCAGCAGCAGGTGTTCAAGATTCTCGATCCCGATCGTACGACGGTCTTGTTCAATTCTGAATGGTTCGGTTCAATGACGGCGGAAGACTTGATTCGTCTCACGGCCCGGCACACGGTAGCTCGGATGTTGGAGAGGGATGATTTTGGCAAGCGTTATCGCAATGGCCAGCCCATTGCAATCCATGAATTTATGTACCCCTTGGTTCAAGGCTATGATTCGGTCGCCATGCGGGCAGATGTGGAGCTCGGTGGTACGGACCAGAAATTCAATCTCCTGGTTGGGCGGGAATTGCAGAAACAGTATGGTCAGGCCCCGCAGGTAGTTTTGACCATGCCGCTCCTCGAAGGTTTGGACGGCATTCAGAAAATGTCGAAATCGCTAGGCAACTACATCGGTGTGACTGATCCGGCTGATGAGATGTTCGGTAAATTAATGTCGATCAGCGACACATTAATGTGGCGCTATTTTGATCTTCTCAGCTTCAAGAGTAACGCACAAATTGCTCAACTCAAAGCAAGC
The DNA here is from genome assembly GCA_964415515.1 of uncultured Gammaproteobacteria bacterium. Classification (GTDB taxonomy): domain Bacteria; phylum Pseudomonadota; class Gammaproteobacteria; order Arenicellales; family DRJH01; genus DRJH01. Next base: position 14,201 of record CAYQAP010000025.1, read on the forward strand.
ACTGAAGAAGGACGCAATCCCCGTGATATCAAATTCTTGCTGGCAGAGGAGCTGGTGAGCCGCTTGCATGACAGGAAACAGGCCCAGAGCGCTCACCATGCTTTTGTCGAGCGTTACCAGAAAGGCAATTTACCCAATCAGATACCCGAAATCAATCTTGTTGTAGCAACCGCCGAGGGGGTACCACTGGCCAATGTGCTTAAACAGTCAGGGCTGACGGTCTCCACCTCGGATGCGCATCGCATGGTTCGTCAGGGTGCGGTGAGGATCGACGGGGTAAAACCTGAGGATAGTCGGCAATGTCTGCAGGTGGGCAGGAAATACCTTGTTCAGGTCGGTAAGCGACGAATTGCCCGGGTACAATTGTCCGTGGGTAATTCCTGAGTCGTTCGCGCAACTGTGACCAGTAGATCGTACGAAAGATGCTTTCTCCAAGGGTCACTTCGTGCAGATTGGATGGAGTTTTCAATGATTTGGTCATTTATGGTCATCGGCCTGGGAAAACTGTGACGCAATTGGTGACTGGCGGAAACTGCTGATCTTGTGATTGCATTCTTGCCGTCATATGAGTACTATCCCTGCCCCTTTTCTGTGCCTGCGGTTTGGGTACATATAGATAAGGATGGAATTTGGCAAAAAGCAGGCGAGAGTCAATATGCGCAGAACACTGGTAGCGGGAAATTGGAAGATGAACGGCAGCAAAGCGGAATCTGCAGCTTTGCTGGAGTCCATCGTGGCAGGTGCGGAGCAGTTGGGAGAGGTGGATGTCGCAGTGTGTCCACCATCCATTCTGCTGCCACTGGCGGAACAAAAATTGCGTGACAGTCAGGTCAGATTGGGGGCACAGAATCTTGATACCCATGCTGCTGGCGCATTTACCGGCGAAATATCCGGACCGATGCTGGTCGAGTTTGGTTGCCATTATGTGCTTGTGGGGCATTCTGAGCGACGCTCTCTTTTTGCTGAAACCAGTGCTTTGGTGGCGGAGAAATTTCAGGCGGCCCAAGAGCACGGTCTGGTGCCGATACTCTGTGTCGGTGAGACATTAGAGCAGCGACAGTCAGGAGCAACTGGAGAAGTAATTGCTGCGCAGCTGCTGGCTGTGACCGAGCGGGTGAAAGCGACTGCCTGGCAGCGGGCGGTCGTCGCTTATGAGCCGGTATGGGCCATCGGAACCGGGATGACGGCCACACCAGAACAGGCGCAAGCCGTACACGCCGATATTCGAAACCTGTTATCTTCCAGCGCCGGTAATCTTGCCGATAGCGTCCCGCTGCTCTATGGCGGCAGTGTCAATCCAGGCAATGCCGCGCAGTTGTTCGCTGAACAGGATATTGACGGCGGACTCATCGGTGGCGCATCATTACAGGCTGACAGCTTTCTGGAAATCTGCCGGGCCGCTGTCAGTAACCCAGCTACAGTGATGTATTAGAGTCAACAAATCATGATTATTAATCTACTCTTGGTAGTCCATATTATTGCGGCTGTGGTCATTATCGCCTTGGTGCTGTTGCAGCATGGCAAGGGGGCAGATGCTGGAGCAGCATTCGGTGGTGGTTCGCAAACCGTTTTTGGAGCTCGGGGTTCGGCCAATTTTCTCAGTCGTACGACGGCTGTGGTGGTGGCCCTGTTTTTTATTACCAGTATGTCCCTGGGCTATTTATACACTAATCGCAGCAAGCCGAAAAGCGTGACCCAGACACTGGAACAAACCCAGCCGGCAACCGTGCCGGAGAAGCAGATCAATACGACCGTGCAGCCCAAAGTTGATTCAACAACCGGGCAGGGTGATGTGCCGGTGGTACCGAAGTAATACCGGGTTTTTGCCCCGTCGTGGCAAACCTGAAAGAAGTGATTGCCTATTGCCGAAGTGGTGGAATTGGTAGACACGCCGTCTTGAGGGGGCGGTGGCGTTAAGCCGTGCCGGTTCGAGTCCGGCCTTCGGCACCAGATGCAGGATGTACCTGGTCTGAGACGGTCCTCTCGGAGCATTTCAGAACTTTGCTCTGGTTTCTGATCCAGATCAGAATAGCGTTTCTAATTTCTCAGTACCAAGCTGCCAGTCTTGACTTACCTGTTCCTCGAACATAGACTTCGCATTCCATTTTGCGGAGCTTGAATGTGCTGACTGAATACCTACCAGTGTTGTTTTTCATTATCATCGCCGTGGGGGTTGGGGTGATAATGATTGCCATGGGTAGCCTGTTGAGTACGAGTCGCCCGGATGCGGAAAAGAATTCACCCTACGAGTGTGGATTTGAGCCTTTCGAAGATGCGCGTATGAAGTTTGATGTACGGTACTATCTGGTTGCCATCTTTTTTATTCTTTTCGATCTTGAAATAGCCTTTTTGTTTCCTTGGGCAGTGGTTCTGGACGACATCGGGGTGTTCGGTTTCGTCTCCATGCTGATATTTTTGTTTGTTCTGGTTGTGGGATTTATCTTTGAATGGTGCCGTGGCGCACTGGAATGGGATTAGGCGGGACCATACGTTATGTCGATCGAAGGGTTGCTGAAAGAAGGCTGGATTACCACTTCAGCGGACAAACTAATTAACTGGAGCCGCAATGGCTCGATGTGGCCCATGACCTTTGGTCTGGCCTGTTGCGCAGTCGAGATGATGCAGGCGGGAGCCTCTCGTTACGATCTGGATCGCTTTGGTATCGTTTTTCGGCCCAGCCCGAGACAATCCGATGTCATGATTGTGGCAGGCACCTTGTGCAACAAAATGGCCCCGGCTTTGCGCAAGGTTTATGATCAAATGGCAGAACCGCGCTGGGTAATTTCCATGGGCTCATGTGCCAATGGGGGCGGTTACTATCATTATTCCTATGCGGTGGTACGCGGTTGTGACCGGGTGGTGCCGGTGGATGTCTATGTACCTGGCTGCCCACCCACAGCCGAGGCCCTGATCTACGGTATCTTGCAGCTCCAGCGCAAGATTCGTGAAACCAATACCATTGCCCGCTGAGCCGATCGTATGAACAGGATACAAACCCTGCAGCAGGAATTAACGAATACCCTGGCTGAAAAAATTACCGCTTCGGTCATGGATCGAGGCGAGTTAACTGTTGAAGTTGCTGCGACGGATATTCTGCAAGTTGCAAAGATCCTGCACGATGATTCCCGGTTTGGTTTTGAGCAAGCGATTGATATATGTGGTGTCGACTATCTGCAATGGGGGCAGGAGGCAGACCGGGAGATGGTCAAACCCGCTCGCTTCGCGGTGGTCTACCATCTGCTGTCGATTCAAAATAACTGGCGTTTGCGGCTACGAGTCTGGCTTGAAGACGAAATGCCGATGTTGCCTTCCGTGGTGGACATCTGGAACGGAGCAGATTGGTTTGAACGTGAGGTTTTTGATCTGTTTGGAATCATTTTTGAAGGCCATCCTGATTTGCGCAGAATTCTTACTGATTATGGGTTCATCGGTCACCCGTTCCGTAAAGATTTTCCACTCACGGGCCATGTGGAAGTTCGCTATGATCCGGACAAGGGCAGTGTGGTGTATGAACCGGTTTCGCTGGAGCCAAGAATACTGACCCCACGTATTATCCGCGAGGAAAATTTCGGTGGCTGAAATACGCAACTACACACTGAACTTCGGCCCACAGCATCCTGCTGCGCATGGGGTGTTGCGGGTTGTGATGGAAATGGACGGCGAAGTCATCGAACATGTGGACCCGCATGTCGGCTTACTGCATCGGGCCACTGAAAAGCTGGCCGAGAGCAAACCGTTCAATCAAAGTATCGGTTACATGGATCGGCTCGACTATGTTTCCATGATGTGCAATGAGCATGCCTATGTTCTCGCTATCGAGAAGTTGCTGGGCCTTGAAGTACCGATACGGGCCCAATATATCCGCGTCATGTTCGACGAAATTACGCGCATTCTCAATCATTTGCTGTGGCTGGGTGCCCATGCGCTCGATGTCGGTGCCATGACCGTATTTTTGTATGCCTTCCGTGAACGCGAAGACCTCATGGACTGTTACGAGGGTGTGTCGGGGGCACGGATGCATGCCACCTATTACCGTCCTGGAGGTGTGTACCGGGATCTTCCCGAGAACATGCCGCAATACCAGAAAGCCGATGGGTTCACAGAGCACAACATGGAGCACAGAAACTTCAATCGCATGGGCTCAATGCTGGATTTTATCGAAGATTTTACCCGGCGTTTCCCCGGCTATGTAGATGACTATGAAACCTTGTTGACCGACAACCGAATCTGGAAGCAGCGCACCGTTGGCATCGGGGTGATCTCGCCGGAACGGGCCATGCAGATGGGGCTTACCGGGGCGATGCTGCGTGGCTCGGGTGTGGAATGGGATTTGCGCAAAAAGCAACCCTACGAGGTCTACGATCAGCTGGATTTTGATATCCCCGTAGGGACTGAAGGGGACTGTTATGACCGGTATCTTGTTCGCATCGAGGAATTTCGTCAGTCCAACCGAATTATCCGTCAGTGTGTCGACTGGTTGCGCCAGCACCCGGGCCCAGTCATCGCTGACAATAACAAAATAACCCCGCCTTCCCGTGAAACCATGAAAGCAGACATGGAATCACTAATCCACCATTTTAAACTGGCTTCGGAAGGCTATTGTGTACCTGAAGGAGAGGTCTACGCCGCTATCGAGGCCCCCAAGGGTGAATTTGGTATCTATCTGGTATCCGATGGCGCAAACAAACCCTATCGAATGAAAATCAGGGCCCCGGGATTTGCCCATATCAGTGCCCTTAGTGAGTTATCAAAAGGTCATATGCTAGCCGACATGGTGACCATGATCGGTAGCTTGGATATAGTCTTTGGAGAGATAGACCGTTGACTGCTGCACGTGAAAATACGGTGTCTTTGGCAGCATCGTCGATCGCAGAAATCGAGCAGGAAATCGCCAAGTATCCGACCGATCACAAAGCATCTGCCATTATGGCAGGTCTGCGAATTGCTCAGGAACAGCATGGTTGGTTGGCCCCTGAGCTGATTGCCGAGGTGGCTGATCTGGTCGGCGTGCCCAGTGTCCGAGCCATGGAAGTGGCGACTTTTTATTCCATGTATCATCTGCAGCCGGTTGGCCGGCATGTGATCAGTCTGTGTACCAACCTGAGCTGTATGCTGCGTGGATCTGATTCCATTGTTGGGTACTTGCAACAACGGCTGGGGATCGGTTTGGGGGGAACCACCGAAGACGGTAAGTTCACCATCAAGGAAGTTGAGTGTCTGGCGGCTTGCGGTGGTGCGCCGATGCTGCAGATCAACAAGGATTACTATGAAAACTTGACCCCGGAGCGAGTCGATGAAATTCTGGAAGGGTTGGACTGATGGTTGAGATCGTACAGGTCTGCCTGCCGGATCCAGCGCTGAAAGAGCCATGGACTCTCGAGGCGTACGAGAAATCCGGTGGCTATCGTGCCTGGCGGCAGATTCTTGAAGAGCAAACTCCGCCGTCAGAGATTATCGATGAGGTCAAGAAATCAGGACTGCGTGGTCGTGGTGGTGCTGGTTTTCCAACCGGTCTGAAGTGGAGTTTTATGCCCAAGGACAAACCGGGACAGAAGTACATTGTTTGCAATTCCGATGAGGGTGAGCCTGGCACTTTTAAAGACCGGGACATCCTGCGCTATAATCCCCATGCCCTGATTGAAGGTATGGCTATCGCTGGATACAGCATCGGGGCTACCGTTGGCTACAATTATATTCGTGGGGAGTTCTGGGAGCCGTATCAACGGTTTCAGGCGGCCATCGACGAAGCCACTGCCGCGGGTTTGCTGGGGCGGAATATTTTGGGTTCCAGGGTCGAATTTACCCCGTATGTGCATCTCGGTGCAGGGGCCTATATCTGTGGTGAAGAAACCGCACTGCTGGAGTCGATGGAAGGCAAAAAGGGGCAACCACGCTTTCTCAAGCCACCGTTTCCGGCGCAGGTAGGCTTGTTTGGCCAACCGACGACAATCAACAATACCGAAACTCTGGCTTCCGTGCCGGCTATCCTTCGCAACGGTGCGGCCTGGTTTGCCGAGATGGGGCTGCCCAACAATGGTGGCAGCAAGATCTTTACCGTATCGGGACATGTCAATCGACCGGGTGTCTACGAAATACCTCTGGGTACCCCCTTTCCCGAATTACTGCAACTTGCCGGTGGAATGCTTAATGGTGGAACACTCAAGGCCGTGATCCCTGGTGGTTCCTCGACACCGATATTGCCGGCCGAAGTAATAATGGCCTGTACCATGGATTACGACGCCATTGCCAAGGCTGGCTCGATGCTCGGTGCCGGTTCGGTCATTGTTATGGATGAATCGACTGACATGGTGCGTTTGCTGGAGCGGATTACCGCGTTTTACCATGAGGAATCCTGTGGGCAGTGTACTCCTTGTCGTGAAGGCACAGGCTGGCTCCATCATATGGTCCATAGGATACGCCGGGGTGAGGGCAAACCTGGAGATCTGGAGTTGCTGGACTCGGTCGCGGCCAATATCCGTGGCCGCACCATTTGTGCGCTCGGGGATGCGGCCGCCATGCCGGTTCAAGGGTTTTTAAAATTTTATCGTACTGAGCTGGAGCGACTGATTGTCGATCCAGCCGGTAGCCAGGCGGCTTGAGACGGACAAAGCACTATGCCCAGCATTGAAATAGACGGCAAACAACTGCAGGTTCGTGACGGCATCAAGATCATTGAGGCTGCTGACGAAGCAGGAATTTATATCCCCCGGTTCTGTTATCACCGCAAGTTGACGGTCGCGGCAAATTGCCGGATGTGTCTGGTGGAAGTGGAAAAAGCCCCCAAACCCTTGCCAGCCTGTGCCACCACGGTCAGTGAAGGGATGAAGGTGTCCACCCGCTCTAAGGTTGCCCGGGATGCACAGAAATCCGTTATGGAATTTTTGCTCATCAATCATCCGTTGGACTGCCCGATTTGTGATCAGGGCGGGGAATGCCCTTTACAGGACCAGGCCCTGGGTTACGGCAAGGACGTATCGCGCTTTACTGAACGCAAAAATGCGGTGGTCAGTCCAGACATGGGGCCGTTAATGGCCACCGAAATGACCCGTTGTATTCATTGTACCCGCTGCGTTCGTTTCGGCAATGAAATAGCCGGAGTGATGGAACTTGGCATGCTCGGACGTGGTGATCACTCGAGCATCCATAGCTTTCTTGATGAGTCAGTTAATTCCGAACTGTCCGGGAATGCTATCGATCTGTGTCCGGTGGGTGCCCTGACCTCCAAGCCATACCGCTACACCGCTCGGGTTTGGGAGTTAAGCAGCAGCAACGGGATCAGTCCGCATGATTGTGTGGGATCAAATCTGAATATTCAAAGTGTTCGTGGTCAGGTCAAGCGGATTCTTCCGGTGGTCAATGAGGCCATTAATGACTGCTGGTTGTCGGATCGGGATCGCTACAGCTATGTCGGTAACAACAGCGATCAGCGTCTTCTCAAACCGATGATTCGGATTGATGGCCAATGGCGCGAAGTGCCCTGGCAGGTGGCGTTGGATTTCACCGTAACCGGTATTAAAGGGCTGGTTGAGCGCTACGGCGCTGGTCAGCTGGGGGCGCTGGCAGCTCCCGGCAGCACGGCGCAGGAATTTTATCTATTGCAAAAATTGTTGCGTGCCCTGGGCAGCGGCAATGTTGATCATCGTCTGCGTCAGGGAGATTTTTCTGCGGACGAGGCAGCCCCACTGCGCCCTGGGATGGAACTGGGTATCGACGATCTCGCCTCGGCCCGGGGTTTGCTGCTTGTGGGGGCCAATCCTCGCAAGAACCAGCCTATCATTGGACTCAATGTTCGACGTGCTGGCCTCGCAGGTGCGCGGATTGCAACCATCAACAGTATGCGCTGGCAGCAGCATTTTGTCCTGGAAACCGAAACGGTGGTAGCTCCGGATCAACTCGCTGCACAACTGGCTTCCGTGTTATTGGCGCTGGATAGCTCGTGTGGTGCGAGCGTAGAGGAGCTGGCAGCTCGTGCACCAGCAAGTGATGCCAGCAAGCAGGTGGCTGCTATGCTGTGCAGTGTCGGGGAGGATGCGGTTGTCGTGGTTGGCAGCCAAGCCTATATGCACCCACAATTTTCCACCCTGGCAGCACTGAGTCAGAAGATTGCCGAAGTGGTTCATGGCCGCATGGCTTTCTTGCCGGATGCGAATTCGGCTGCGGCCTGGTTGGCCGGTTGTGTGCCTCACCGTGGCCCTCTGGCAGTCGAAACCACGACCAAGGGTCTTGATGCGTCAGCCATGCTGTCGGCCGGTCTGAAGGGCTATGTGCTGCTCGGAGTCGAACCTGAACTGGATTGTAGCCAGTCGATGCAGGCCGCCAAAGCTATGGAAAAAGCTGATTTTGTGGTGTCCTTGTCCTCTTTCCATTCAGCTGCCAGTGATTACGCGGATGTGCAGTTGCCGATTGCCAGTTTTGCTGAAAGTGCCGGGGCTTATGTCAATGCAGCGGGTACCGTACAATCCATGACGGGTGCGGTAACGCCACCGGGCGAGGCTCGACCTGCCTGGAAAGTGTTGCGGGTATTGGCAAATAATCTGGAATTGCCTGGTTTCGATTATCAATCGAGTTCCGACATCCTCGGAGAATTGGCGATCCCGCCTGAACTTGGCACTGTGCGTTATGCGGTTACAGAGATTCATTCGACCGCGCCAGACAATGTTGCTGGAGCCGGCAGTCTGCAGCGCATTTCAGATATTCCCCTGTATCGGGTTGACCCATTGGTGCGAAGGTCGTTGCCCCTGCAACAGACCCGGGATAATCCGGGGCCAGCTGCGCGGGTCAATTCTGCACAAGCAGATAAATTGGGCCTGACCGATCAACAGGATGTGGTATGCCGGGTCAATGGTGTGTCGATACCGTTATTGCTGGTTGTAGACGACCGGGTGCCGGAAGGTTGCGCCTGGATCCCAATGGGTTACCATGAGACCGCAGCACTGGATGGCTCATGCAGCGTTCGTCTGGGAAGGAAATGACATGATGGATTGGTTTCTGAGTCTCTGGAACAGCTTGCCCGACTGGTTGCAGATCGGAGTCTGGAATGTACTGAAAATTGTTGTAGTTGTGCTACCGCTGATGATATGTGTGGCCTATCTGACCTACGCTGAACGCAAGATCATCGGCTATATGCAAGTCCGTATTGGCCCTAATCGGGTAGGCCCCAGAGGTTGGCTGCAGCCGATTGCAGATGCCTTGAAACTGATGATGAAGGAGATCGTGTTACCGACCCGCTCGGATCGATTTCTTTTTCTTCTTGCTCCCGTACTGGCACTTGGTCCTGCGTTGGCGGCTTGGGCAGTGATTCCGTTTACTGATCAACTGGTGATTGCCAATATTGATGCCGGTTTGCTGTATGTATTGGCACTGACCTCGGTGGGTGTCTATGGGATTATCGTTGCCGGTTGGGCATCCAATTCGAAGTACGCTTTCCTGGGGGCGATGCGCTCGGCAGCTCAGATTGTGTCCTATGAGATCGCCATGGGTTTTGCCTTGGTGGGTGTCTTGATGGTTGCCGGTTCACTGAATCTGGTACAGATTGTCCAACATCAGGCGGGAGGCTTGCACCAATGGTTCATGTGGCCGTTGTTCCCGCTGTTCATTGTTTATTTTATCTCCGGGGTGGCAGAGACCAATCGTGCTCCCTTTGACGTGGCTGAAGGCGAGTCGGAAATTATTGGTTTTCATGTCGAATACTCCGGTATGGCGTTTGCGGTCTTTTTCCTGGCCGAATATGCCAACATGATTTTGATTGCGACACTGACTTCGATCATGTTCCTCGGTGGCTGGTACTCACCGATCGGGGCTTATCTGCCGACAGCACTGCTCGATACTCCAGTGATTGGCTGGTTGCTTGGTGATGGTGTGCACTGGCTTTTGATCAAGGACTGTGTTGTTTTGTTCTTTTTTCTCTGGTTGCGTGCCACCTATCCACGGTACCGTTATGACCAGATTATGCGGCTGGGCTGGAAAGTATTGATTCCGGTCACGCTGCTCTGGGTTGTGGTCATCGGGGCGGTGAAGTTCTTCACCCCGTTCGGATTTATCATGAGCTAGGAAGAGCAAGGAGATCCCGATATGGCAACAGCAATCAGACATTTTTTCAAGACTTTTCTACTTTTGGAAATGATTCAGGGATTGGTGGTGACGGGCAGGCATTTGTTTACACCCAAGATCACGGTCCAGTACCCAGAGCAAAAAGCGCCCAGGTCACCACGATTTCGTGGACTGCATGCCCTGCGTCGCTATCCAAACGGTGAAGAGCGTTGCATCGCCTGTAAATTGTGTGAAGTGGTTTGTCCGGCGCTGGCAATCACCATCGATGCGGCTGAGCGAGAGGATGGTACGCGTCGCACCACGCGGTATGAAATCGACTTATTCAAGTGTATTTATTGCGGATTCTGTGAAGAGGTTTGTCCCGTGGACTCCATCGTTGAGACGGATATGCACGAGTATCATTTTGAGGCACGTGGCGAAAATATTATGACCAAGGAAAAATTACTCAGTATCGGGGATCGCTATGAAGCCCGGATCGCTGCCAGCAAGGCCGCTGATGCACGTTATCGCTAAGCCCTGCCAGAATGAGCACACTTTCCGGGTTATGAACCTGTTTCGAAAGATTACGTTGAGGCTGTATTCATGACATTCGAACAAGTGGTCGTGTACCTGATCAGTGCAATAATGCTCGGATCCGCAGCATTGGTGGTCACGATTCGCAATCCGGTTAAAGCCGTATTGTCTTTGGTATTGACTTTCTTCAGTGCTGCCAGTATCTGGGTTACCCTGGAAGCAGAGTTTCTCGCTATCAGTCTGGTGCTGATCTATGTCGGTGCGGTCATGGTGCTGTTTTTGTTTGTGGTGATGATGCTGGACATCAATCAGGATCGACTGCGAGCCAGCTTTACCAATTATCTGCCGCTCGGTAGTGTGATCGCCCTATTGATGGTGGCAGAGATTATTCTGGTGCTGAAGGGGCGCGAATACAGCGGTCTGAAATTGGCCGCAGACCAGCTGCAAGGTCCGGACTACAGCAATACACGCGCACTGGGCTCGGTTATCTACACGCACTATATTTATCCTTTTGAGATTGTCGGGTTTGTGTTGCTGGTGGCCATTGTGGGGTCGATTGCTTTGACCTTTCGACGTCGTACCGTGTCACGCTACCAGAATCCCTCCGCTCAGATACGTACCACCAAGTCGGAACGTTTGCGGGTGGTAAAAATGGCTGCAGAGAAAGAGGCTCAGGCTGTAGCAGCTGAGCCAGCGCAGGCAACCGAGGAGCAAAGCACATCGTGATTTCACTCAATTACTATTTATCGCTGGCCGCTATTCTGTTTGCCATCAGTGTGGTGGGTATTTTTCTGAATCGCAAGAACCTGGTCGTGTTGCTGATGGCAATCGAGTTGCTGCTGCTGGCGGTAAACACGAATTTTGTTGCCTTTTCACACTTTCTCGGGCAGCTGGATGGGCAGGTATTTGTACTGTTCATACTGGCGGTGGCTGCTGCTGAAGCGGCAGTGGGCCTCGCCATCCTGATTGTGCTATTTCGCAACAGGCATTCCATTAATGTTGATGATGCAAGCGATTTGAAGGGCTGAAGATGGCAATCCAGAGCATAGTTCTGTTAATTCCGCTGGCTTGCCTGGCTGCGGCTATCCTGGCTGGCATCGCCGGCAAGGTGATTGGCCGGGTTGGTGCGCATGCGATTACGATCGCCGCTGTAGCGCTGGCTTTTGGACTGTCTGTCTACGTCTACGCTGATGTCATGGCTGGCAATAGCTACAATATCTCACTGTACACCTGGGGCATCAGCAACGGGGTGCCCTTTGAGGTGGGATTTCTGATCGATCAACTGACTGTGACCATGATGGTGGTTGTAACCTTTGTTTCGTTTATGGTGCATGTCTATACGATCGGCTACATGGCAGAGGACCCGGGTTATCAGCGTTTCTTTAGTTACATCGCGCTGTTTACCTTTTCCATGTTGATGCTGGTAATGGCCAACAATTTTCTGCAATTGTTCTTTGGCTGGGAAGCCGTAGGCCTGGTGTCCTATCTGTTGATTGGTTTTTGGTTCAAGCGCGATTCTGCTGTGTTCGCCAATCTCAAGGCTTTCCTGGTTAACCGGGTTGGTGATTTCGCCTTCCTGCTCGGGATTGCCGCGACATTGTATGTTTTTGGCTCGCTCGATTACCAAGCGGTATTTGCCGCCGCCGACCAGGCAAAAAACCTGACCGTCGAGCTGTTTCCAGGCAGTCCCTGGCACTGGTTGAGTATCATTGCTGTATTGTTGTTTATCGGTGCCATGGCCAAGTCAGCACAGATGCCGCTGCATGTCTGGTTGCCTGATTCTATGGAAGGTCCGACACCGATCTCTGCATTGATCCATGCGGCGACCATGGTAACGGCCGGTATTTTTATGGTGGCCCGGATGTCCCCAATCTTTGATCTGTCGGAAACTGCCAGAACCATGGTTTTGTGGGTTGGGGGTAGTACCGCATTCTTCATGGCCCTGGTCGGTGTAGTACAGACGGATATTAAGCGGGTGGTTGCCTATTCAACACTCTCACAGCTCGGATATATGACGGTGGCCTTGGGGGCTTCTGCCTATGCAGCCGGTATTTTTCATCTGACGACCCATGCTTTTTTCAAGGCACTGTTATTCCTCGGTGCGGGCTCGGTAATTATTGCCATGCACCATGATCAGGATATGCGCAATATGGGAGGCATCAAGCGCTGGATGCCGATCACCTACTTGACCATGGTTATCGGTTCTCTGGCACTGGCCGGAATACCACCATTTGCCGGCTTTTTCTCCAAGGACGTGATTATTGAGGCGGTAGGTGCCTCCCGGCTGCCTGGTTCAGGCGTGGTCCACCTGGGTGTGCTGGCTGCTGTATTCGTCACCGCACTGTACAGCTTCCGGCTTATATTTCTGGTCTTTCACGGCAAACCCCGCATGGAGCAGCACGTTCGCGACCATATCAAAGAATCACCCTGGGTGGTGACCTTGCCGCTGGTGCTGTTGGCTATCCCCGCATTATTTGCTGGAATGTACTACTTCGAGCCGATGATTATCGGCCAACATTTTGGCTCATCTTTGGTGGTTTCACCAGAAAACGATACCCTGGAAGAAATTCGAGCTGGCCTGGCTGGGTACAGTGGCTGGAACTTGATTTTTCACAGCATGCTCGAAGGCTTTATCGGTGCACCCTTTTGGCTGGCTGTTGCCGGTTCTTTTACTGCCTGGTATTTGTACATCAAGAATCCGCGGCTGCCGGGGCTGTTCACACTTAAATTCAACTGGATTTATTACGTATTGACGAAAAAGTATGGTTTTGATGAGTTCAATCAGACGGTATTTGCCGGGGGTGCCAGAGGTCTTGGTAACTGGCTCTGGAAATACGGTGATGCTGGCCTCATCGACGGCGCCATTGTCAATGGTACGGCCAACCGGATTATCAAGTTGGCATCCAGTATCCGTGTTATGCAGACTGGATTTCTTTACCACTATGCCTTTGTCATGATCATCGGAGTGTTTGCGATGATGAGCTGGTTCTTGTTCAGATGACCTTAATCCTTTTATCGAATCTTTTGGATCGACGCCTGTGAATGCGTATTTCTTGAGTATCTTGATCTGGCTGCCTATCGTCAGTGGGTTGCTACTGCTGTTCGTTCCCGAGAAGAAACGTGGGCTTGGGTTTGGGTTGACGCTGGTGTTGTCTTTGCTTGAGCTTGGACTCAGCCTCAGGCTGGTCTTCGCTTTTGATCGAACGGGCACCGGCATGCAGTTTATTGAGCGAGCAGACTGGATTAAAGACTTCAAAATACAGTACTTTCTGGGGGTCGACGGGATCGCAGTTTTACTGATTGTGCTGACTGCGATTATGACGGTGATTACGACGCTGGCAGCTTGGAGTTCGGTCAAGCAGCGCTTTGTTTTTTACTTGGGTTCCTTCCTGATTCTGGAAGGCTTGATGATCGGTGTGTTTGCCTCCCTAGATGCGATCCTGTTCTATGTGTTCTGGGAAGCGATGTTGTTGCCCATGTTTCTGATTATCGGTATCTGGGGTGGCCCAAATCGGGTTTACGCCACCATCAAGTTCTTTCTTTATACCTTGCTCGGCTCCTTGCTGATGCTGGTCGCCTTTATCTACCTTTACCTGCTTGGTGACAGTTTCAGTATCCTTGATATGCAAAAACTGGCGATTCCCTACCAGGCCCAGGTGTGGCTGTTCTGGGCCTTTTTTATGGCGTTTGCTGTCAAGGTGCCGATGTTTCCTTTGCATACCTGGTTGCCGGATGCACATGTCGAGGCACCAACAGGTGGTTCGGTTATTCTGGCTTCCATTATGTTGAAAATGGGTGGTTTTGGTTTTTTGCGCCTTATCCTGCCGGTGTTACCGGATGCCAGCCGTGGTATGGCTTCTATTATGATTACCCTGTCGCTGATTGCAGTGGTTTATATTGCCCTGATCGCGCTGGTACAGCGTGATATGAAAAAGCTGGTCGCCTACTCTTCGATCTCGCACATGGGTTTCGTTACCTTAGGCTTTTTTGTGTTCAACCTGACTGCACTGGAAGGTTCTATTGTACAAATGGTCTCGCACGGTTTTGTTTCGGGTGCCATGTTTCTCTGTGTCGGTGTCCTCTACGACCGCGTCCACTCCCGGCAGATAACTGATTATGGCGGGGTGGCCAATACCATGCCTGTATTTGCTGCCTTTACCATGTTATTTGCCATGGCAAACTCCGGTTTGCCGGGAACCTCGGGGTTTGTTGGTGAGTTTTTGGTGATCATGGGCACCTTTCAGGTTCAGCCCTGGTTTGCAGCTATAGCCGCGCTGACGATGATTCTGGGTGCTGCATACACCTTATGGATGTATAAACGGGCCTTTTTTGGACAGGTGTTGAGTGAGTCGGTGGCCGCACTCAAGGATGTCAATACCATGGAGCTGCTGTTCCTGAGTCTGCTGGCATTTCTGGTATTGGCTCTGGGGCTGTGGCCTAATCCTGTGCTGGATTTGATTCATACTTCTGTTGGCCAGCTGCTGAGTCAGTCAACAGCAACGAAATTGCTGTGAGACAGGGACGATGACGAACGATCTTACACTCAATCTGGGTTATGCTTTACCGGAAATCGTGTTGGCTGCTTTGGCCTGCCTGGTGCTGTTGATAGAAGCAATATTTGCTGAAAAAGGGCGCAATACCGCATTTGTAGTGGCGATTGCCAGCTTGGTGCTGACCGCCTGGTTGTCCGCTTTGCAATATGGTGATGAAGTCCATAAGGCCTTTGCCGACATGTATGTGGCTGATAATCTCGCAGCCGCACTCAAGACCATGATCAACCTGCTTACCGTCGGTGTTTTTATTAGTAGCCGCCGCTATTTGGCCGAACGGGAGCTGTTCCGTGGTGAGTACTATGTGCTGGGAATGTTTGCTGTTCTTGGTATGATGATTATGGTTTCCTCGTCGACCTTTCTGGTGCTCTATATGGGTCTGGAACTGCAGGCATTGAGTCTGTACCTTATGACCGCTTATCACCGTGATTCTGCACAAAGTAGTGAAGCGGCCATGAAGTATTTTGTTCTTGGCGCCCTGTCTTCAGGTATTTTTCTATACGGCGTCTCTTTACTCTATGGGTTGTCATCAGGTTTCGATTTTGATGGCATCCGGGCAGCATCGATCCTCTATGGTGCAAAAAGCCCGGTGATGGCGCTGGCGCTGGTCATGGTGGTCGTGGCACTGGCATTCAAGATTGGGGCCGTACCGTTTCATATGTGGATCCCTGATGTGTATCAGGGTTCACCGACGCCAACGACAGCATTCATCGCAACCGCTCCAAAATTGGCGGCCTTTGCGGTATTCTATCGAATTCTGGTTGAGGGGATGGCGCCGCTGGTCGCGAACTGGCAGCTCATGTTCATTGTCCTGGCGATTCTGTCCATTTTTGTCGGCAATGTTACCGCCATCGCACAGACGAATCTCAAGCGAATGCTGGGGTATTCGACGATATCTCACATGGGTTTCTTTCTGCTGGGTTTTCTAACAGGCAACAGCAATGGTTATGCTGCAGCCATGTTCTATATGCTGGTCTATGCCTTTATGGTCCTCGGTGCCTTCGGGGTCATTTTGTTGCTGGCCAGAAAGGGTTTCGAGGCGGATGAACTTGACGATATGAAGGGTTTGAGTCAGCGCCATCCCTGGTATGCTTTTTTGATGCTGCTGGTAATGATCTCGATGTCCGGGATTCCACCGACGATAGGTTTTTACGCCAAGCTGAATATCATCCAGTCCCTGCTAAGTGTCGGCATGGTGTGGCTGGCGGTGGTGGCCGTACTGCTGGCAGTGATTGGTGCCTTTTACTACTTGCGGGTGATCAAGCTCATGTATTTTGACCCGCCAGAGACCGAAGTTACGGTCGGTGACGCAGTCGATGAAAAGATCGTGGTTTCTGGCATTGCTTTGTCTGTAGTGGCCCTTTTGCCCTGGATTGGCATTGTGATTGATCTGTGCAATCGCATTTTTCTGGTTTGATCCAGTACGTCCGGTTGTTACCGGGGCTGTCCTGTTGATTCACCAGGGATGCAAACAAAAATCAGTTAGTTCTCCAATTTCACTGAAACATGCTTGCGTAAGTAGTCCGATTTTGGTTAAATACCGGCGCTGCTGCGGGGTGGAGCAGTCAGGCAGCTCGTCGGGCTCATAACCCGAAGGTCGTAGGTTC
>CAYQAP010000026.1:0-30355 GCA_964415515.1 uncultured Gammaproteobacteria bacterium
CCCCACCTCTGCCAGCCCCAATGTTCAATGAATACCTTAAATTATTAGGTAGTTACACCGACCCAGCAGTTTCGCATCATGGCTACACCCTGAGCTCCACTTTCACATGCGGTGGCAACATCAGCACACTGCATTCCCCCCAGAGCATAGACCGGCAAGTCTGCCTGCATGCACAGATTCGAGAACCTCTGCCAACCCAGTGGTTGGGCCAGTGGATGTGAGCGGGTTTTCTTGAGCGGCGATAGAACTGCGAAATCAGCACCTACCTTCGCTGCCTGTACTAATTCGCGGAGACTATGACAAGAGGCGGCCACCAGTGCGTGTTCCGGCAACGGTCTTCCTGAAAAGGCAAACAACTGTGAGCTGGTCAAGTGCACGCCATCCGCATACCAGCGTAGTGCGCGACCAGGGTGCCCGTGAAGCAATAATTTGACTCCAGAAGGCTGACAAATCTCCCGACATTGCTCAAAAAAGTAACGCAACTGACGGTTATTCATGTCTGGTTCGCGAACCTGCAAGAGCCGCAAGCCATTGGCTATCGCCAGCTCCAGGCGTACCAGAGTTTCCACAATACCCAGTTTGTTGGCCCAGGTAATGCCGTACACTTTAGGCAGTAGAACTGCCTTCAGGATGGCTTCATTGGCAGGCATGAAAGACAGGAGTGAAAGTTCATTTTTGTCGAGCCAGCGCACTACCTGCCCTTCTAGGCCCCGTACCTGACCCTGATAATCGAGCACATCAAAGACATGCAACACTATAGTGCGCCGTGAATAACGATGCTGCAAACACAGCAAAGGCATCACACGGCCAACCGCAATACCCAGCTCTTCAGCCAATTCCCTTCGCAGCGACTGAACCGGGGTCTCTCCTGGTTCGAGTTTGCCTCCGGGAAACTCCCACAGCCCGGAAAATTCATCGCCTGCTCTGCGCTGTGACACCAGAATCTGCCCCTGTCGTCTCAACACACCAGCAGCGACGTGGACGGGCACCGACATGGTGGTTGACTGCAAACGCCTAACTGCGATAACTGGCATTGATAACGACATACTCCGTCGTCAGATCGCTGGTCCAGACCTGAAAAGTCTCTTCCCCAAGCCCAAGGCTGATATGCAAGAAGATGTCCTGCAGAGCCATCACTGCCTGACCACTGGCCTCACTATATTCAGTGTCTACACAACCACCAGTCACAATATTCAGCCCATTGATGGCGATAGTGATTTTATTTGATTCAATTTTCTTTGCTCTGGCACGGCCTACTGCCGCAAGAATTCGACCCCAATTGGGGTCGGAAGCAGCCATTGCAGTTTTTACCAGCGGCGAATGTGCAACGCAATAAGCGACATTTCTGGCATCTTCACTGCTGGCTGCACCGCTGACTTGTATCGTAATAAATTTAGAGGCCCCTTCTGCATCACGAATCAGCATAGTGGCCAGTTCCTCCAACAATGAGGTCAACACATCTTCGACCACAAAGTACCGGGGATCGTCACCGCGAATCAATGCTGGTGCCGGCGAAACCCCTGTAGCAGTCAAAACACAGGCATCATTGGTCGAGGTATCTCCATCCACCGTAATCCGGTTAAAACTCGTTGCAACTGCGGTGTTCAGTAATCGGTTCAGAATAATCTTATCGATTGTCAGGTCGGTAGCTGCAAAACACAACATCGTCGCCATGTTGGGCCGAATCATGCCACTGCCCTTGGCAATTGCAGTAAAGGTAACGGTATGGCCATTCAGTTC
This sequence comes from uncultured Gammaproteobacteria bacterium, assembly GCA_964415515.1. Classification (GTDB taxonomy): domain Bacteria; phylum Pseudomonadota; class Gammaproteobacteria; order Arenicellales; family DRJH01; genus DRJH01. The sequence continues at coordinate 1,741 of CAYQAP010000026.1, forward strand.
CAACGCCCGGCTAACCCCCTTGGGCTGAGTATCTGTAGTCATAATGGCCCTGGCGCAGTCTGCCCAGCGATCTTCATTCAGCTTTGTGGGAAGATTATCAAGAGCCGAGACTAATCTGTCCAGTGGCATCGGTTCACCGATAACTCCGGTCGAGAACGGCAATATCTGTTCCTCAGTACAACCCAGACGTCGAGCAAGTTCTATACAACAGATTCGGGCATCTTCGATACCCTGTTGACCAGTACCGGCATTGGCATTGCCGGTATTGATCAATAAAGCACGAGGCTGCGCTTGTTGCAGATGAGCTTTCGCCACCGTAACCGGGGCTGCACAAATTTGATTTTGGGTAAAAACAGCCGCGGTTTCAGCACCAGCAACCAATTCCAGAAAAGCAAGGTCATCTCGGCCCACATAGCGAATGCCAGCTGCCGTCACGGCCAATCGAACCCCAGGGACCTGAGACAATCTACCGAGTGAAGGTAAACCTGCTGCCATACGAAGACTCCCTGAAGACTAGTTCAAACGCCCGTGGCATTGCTTGAATTTCTTTCCCGAACCACAGGGGCAGGGTTCATTTCTGCCCACCTTGCGGCCTGCCCGGACATAAGGCTGGGGCTGGCTGGCTGGTTCCCGACTCACTTCTGGCTCGTCTGATTCAAGCTCCGGACCCGCTTCATTGGAGTCTGGATGAAGAAACTGCATGGATTCTCCCGATGGTCTTTGTCCATAGTTTTCGATTTCCTCTTCAGCAGCTCTGAGCTCCATCCGTGAAAGCACCGAAATTGCTTCTACCCGAACACTGTCGAGCATGGCGCTGAACAGCTCAAATGCCTCGCGCTTGAACTCTTGCTTCGGATCTTTTTGTGCATATCCCCGCAAATGAATCCCTTGACGTAAATGATCCATATTTGCCAAATGTTCGCGCCACTGGCCATCTAGGACCTGCAGCATGACCACCTTTTCTAGATGCTGCATAATTTCATCGCCATAGCGTTGTGACTTTTCCGTATAAGCGACATTGACCGACTCGAGGATCCGAGCGCGAATCCCTTCCTCATTTAGCTGATCATCTTCCTCAAGCCATTGCCGTATTGGCAGCGTTAAACCAAATTGTTCCAGAAAATCATTCTCCAGACCTTCCAAATCCCATTGTTCCTCGATACTTTGTGGGGCAATACTCTGGTTGATCGTCTGGGCAACCACTTCGATACGCACCTGTTTGATAAAATTACTGATTTCATCCGGTTCGAGCAAGTGGTTGCGTTGCTGATACACGACTTTGCGCTGTTCATTGGCGACGTCGTCATATTCCAGCAACTGTTTGCGAATATCAAAGTTTCGACCCTCGATTTTTTTCTGGGCATTTTCGATGGCTCTGGTCACCCAGGTGTGTTCAATGGCCTCACCTTCCTCCATCCCCAACTTTTGCATCAAGGATGAAATCCGCTCGGAGCCAAAGATCCGCATCAGATTGTCTTCCATGGAGACATAAAAACGACTGCGGCCGGGATCTCCCTGGCGTCCCGATCGACCACGCAGCTGATTATCGACCCGCCGGGATTCATTGCGCTCGGTGCCAACCACAAACAGACCGCCTGCCTGGATCACGGCATCATGGCGTTGTTGCCACTGCTGTCGGCACTCCTCGGCTTCGGCATCATCAGATATTTGGGCAAGTTCCATTTCCAGATTGCCCCCGAGTACGATGTCGGTACCACGACCAGCCATATTGGTGGCAATCGTTACCGCCCCCGGACTGCCTGCCTGGGCAATAATTTGAGCCTCACTTTCATGATGTTTGGCATTCAATACCTGGTGCTCGATTGAATCCTTCTCAAGAAGCCCGGAAAGGTATTCGCTCGATTCAACGGAGGCGGTACCCACCAATGCGGGTTGCTGACGTTTTCGACAATCCAGGATAGTCTCAAAAATAGCATCGTACTTTTCTTTTTGGGTGCGATAGACCAGGTCCGACATATCTTCACGAATCATTTCCTGATTGGTCGGCACAACCACAACCTCAAGCCCATAAATCTGATGGAACTCAGCAGATTCGGTGTCTGCTGTACCGGTCATGCCTGACAGCTTGTCGTACAAACGAAAATAATTCTGAAAGGTAATGGAAGCAAGAGTCTGGTTTTCCTGCTGAACTTCCACCCCTTCTTTGGCCTCTACCGCCTGGTGTAGACCTTCGGACCAGCGCCGACCTGGCATCATTCGCCCGGTAAACTCATCGATAATCACGATCTGGCCGTTATGAATCATATAATCCACATCCCGGGCAAACAATGTGTGGGCTCGCAAGGCTGCATTGACATGATGCATTAGTGCAATGTTGCTGACTTCATAAAGACTCGAGTTCTCACCCAGCAACCCGATTTCCACCAATTTCTGCTCGGCCTTTTCCTGGCCCTCCTCGGTCAGGAATGCCTGACGGGACTTTTCATCGACAGAAAAATCACCGGGTCCATCTTCGACTTCCTGTTTTACCAGTTGCGGAATGATTTTGTCGATTTTGTTGTACAGCTCGGTATCGCCCTCTGCTGGGCCAGAGATAATCAACGGGGTCCGTGCTTCGTCGATCAGAATTGAATCGACCTCATCGACAATAGCAAAATACAAGCCACGCTGCACCCGCTCCTCACCGGTAAAAGCCATGTTATCACGCAGATAATCAAAGCCGAACTCATTATTCGTACCGTAGGTGATATCAGCCGCATACGCGATACGTTTGCTTTCGTTGTCCTGCCCGGACAGGATCACCCCGACAGACAAGCCCAGAAACTCATGAATCTTGCCCATCCAGGCAGCATCGCGGCTGGCCAGATAATCATTCACTGTAATGATATGCACCGACTGTCCGGTGAGGGCATTGAGATAGGCCGGCAACGTTGCAACCAGAGTCTTGCCTTCACCCGTACGCATTTCGGAAATTTGTCCATTGTGCAGGACCATACCACCAACCAGTTGCACATCGAAATGACGCATCTTCAGCGTTCTGACCGAAGCTTCACGCACCACCGCAAAAGCCTCCGGCAACAGACTTTCTAGAGAATCGCTGCCGGTTTGTAGCCGTTCTTTAAATTCTGCGGTCTTGGCCTGCAACGCGGCATCATCCAATGCAGTCAAGCTATCCTCAAAGGCATTGATCTGAGCCACGCGTTTTTGCATGCGCTTGATCAAGCGTTGATTCCGGCTACCAAAAACTTTAGTTAAAACATTTCCTATCATCTACTCTGTCAACCTGACTATGACTGTGCTGGTTAAATATTATCCGACGTATCAAGATAACGGCTATTATCCAATGATGGACACTCCCAGGATCGCAGGCCGTTGCGCGACGTCACTGGCTCCCGGCCGGCCGCTATGATACCCTAGTCTGTCACTGCAAGCCCGGAAAAAGCATGCCTTCTCATACCTCAAATCGGTAGCTGATGCAGACTTTCTCGACAACTGGCTGCCCCCTACACAGGCACCTGTGGTGTCGATGCCTGTGCTATCAATGCCTGAGCCATCGGTGATTTCCAAACATGGCTGATCGAGACGACTTCAAGCCTTTTACACAATTGCTCGCCAACTGGGATCAAAATGCCCAGGATATCCTCACTCAATTGCAACAATTGACCTCCCAGTGGTTGCAAATCTGTGGCAGTCCGCTCGCCTCACACTGTCGGCCATTATGGATCCGAAATCATCAACTCAGCATCGAAGCCGATTCAGCGCTCTGGGCTAACCGCGTCCACCACACCCGACTGGCACTTCTGGACAGCCTTCGGGAACTGGGATTTGATACCATCCATGGTGTAGAAGCCAAGGTGCGCCCTGGCACAGTGACCCGTCAATCGGTATCGAGCAGAAACCCTGTAAGCACCCATATCATTAAAGACATGCGTAGTGTAGCCAGGACCGTTGCAAATCCCGCATTGCGCCATGCCTTGATGCGTCTGGCACAAGCTGCGGAACGTAAATAGCACCCCCCAGCATATTCCGGTACGACTAATTTACAGGGCAGCGACTGCCTGACCGGCTAACAAAGAGGGTGCCTGGACCGGATCGTCAAATGATTTCAGCTCCCAAACTCGCTGATCAGCCATCACTTCTCGCAGCAACCGATTATTCAGGGCATGGCCCGACTTATGGGCACTAAACTCCCCGATCAGTGGATGACCAAGCAGGTACAGATCCCCGATAGCATCCAACACCTTGTGCTTTACGAATTCGTCGCGGTAGCGCAACCCATCTTCATTAAGGATATGAAAAGAATCCACAACAATAGCATTGTCAAGACTGCCACCTTGTGCCAATCCAACGTTGCGCAAGGCCTCAAGATCTTGCATAAAACCAAAAGTACGCGCACGACTTATTTCTTTGACAAAGGAGGTTGTAGAAAAATCGACCGCAGCAACCTGTTCTGTGTCTTTGAAAATGGGGTGATCGAAGTCGATAGAAAAACTGACCTTAAACCCATCAAAAGGCGCAAACCGGGCCCATTTATCACCCTCGCGGACCTCAAATGGTCGTTTGATGCGAAAAAACTGTTTGGGCGTAGCCTGGGTAACGACCCCGGCAGATTGAATCAGAAAAACAAACGGCCCAGCGCTGCCATCCATGATCGGCACTTCCGGAGCAGTGAGGTCAACATAGGCATTGTCAATGCCTAAGCCAGCAAATGCCGACATCAAGTGCTCCACCGTGGAAATTTTCACACCATCGGCCTCAATCGTCGTCGACAGGCGAGTGTCAGTAACATTTTCAGGGCACGCCTTGACATCGACCGCAGGATTTAGATCCGTGCGTCGAAATACGATTCCTGTATTGACCGCCGCCGGCCGTAACGTCAGATAGACCTTCTCTCCGGTGTGCAAACCCACACCTGTGGCCCGGATGACGTTTTTAAGCGTCTTCTGCTGGATCATAGTTAAAACTCTGTGAGGTATTCGGTGTTTTTGTCGCTCTTTGCGGATTATCTATGCAATCCCTTCTCGAATCGCTAATCGTACACGAAAAATATCGTTTTGAATATCCTATTTGTCACAAATCCTGTTTTTCATAAATCAATAGCATTTCAGTCTGCTCGGCAATTTCGTAAAAATGCTGGAATTTCGAAACGTTCCGAATCATGGTCATCGTAGGGTACATACTGGCCACGCTCACCAGTGGTCCGTACCGCTGCAGGGTTGGAACGAATCACTGCCGGCACATCGAGATCAGCAAAATCTGCACCAACAGCAGTTGCGCCACCCTGCAATACCCGATAATTACTTTTCGTTTTAGCACGTTCAGCGCCAGGTTGTTGCTGTTTCTCACTTTCCCCAATCCCGGTTGCAACCAGGGTCACACGAATTTCATCAGACATCGACTCATCCACAGCAGTACCGATGATAATTATCGCGTCATCGCAGGCATAACCCTTAACCACCTCTCCGACATCGGTAAATTCTGTCAGGCTGAGATCGTCATCGGCTGTGACATTTACCAGAATGCCTTTCGCTCCGGTAATATCGATATCTTCGAGCAAGGGGCTGGACACTGCCGAGCGGGCAGCTTCCACAGCACGATCATTGCCACTGGCAGTGGCTGAACCCATCATTGCCATCCCCGTTTCAGACATCACAGTCCGCACATCGGCGAAGTCAATGTTGATCACCCCCTGCTGAGTAATGAGATCAGAAATGCCCTGCACAGCATTGTATAATACCTGGTCGGCGGCAACAAAAGCATTTTTCAGGGTAATCTGCTTAGCCAATACCTGGGCCAGTTTTTCATTGGGTATTGTAATCAAGGAATCTACCATTTTGCCCAGTTCCTCAATTCCAGATTCTGCAATTTGCATTCTGCGCCGTCCCTCAAAGGCAAAGGGCTTGGTGACCACAGCGACTGTCAAAATACCCTGTTCTTTGGCCAACTGGGCGATCACTGGTGCAGCCCCGGTACCGGTACCTCCACCCATCCCGGCGGTAATAAATACCATGTCAGAGCCAGCCAATGCTTCGGCAATCCGATCCCGATTTTCCATCGCTGCCTGGCGGCCGATATCCGGATCTGCTCCTGCACCCAGACCACGAGTTAACGCTTCACCGAGTTGCAGAGATACAGGCGCCAGGGTTCTGTTCAAAACTTTGACATCGGTATTGCAGCTAATGAACTCAGCACCCTCTATTCCACACTCCACCATATAATCGACTGTGTTGCACCCACCACCGCCAATACCCACTACCTTGATGACTTCCTGCTGTCCTGCCGGACTAGTAAACTCGAACATATTTCACCTCTCAGTCTGGTTACTCTTTAACACATCTTCATTGATCGCAGCACTACCGACCCCATTGCTTATCCATCTTTAATACCGATTCCCGTTGCTACCAACAGACCGACGCCTTCTGCCTGCAGCGTACCGACACCAAACCATTCTCATTCAACACAAATCTAGGACAGGCTCCTAGAAGCCTCCCCGAAACCAGGAACGCATTCGATCCCACACAGAATGCAGGCGCAAAGGCCTGGATGGAGACTGATTGCGCTCCCGCTCACGCAACTCCTTGCCAAAAAGAATCAGCCCAACCCCGGTTGAATACACCGGATTGCGGATCACCTCACTCAAGCCGCCGATATACTGAGGCACCCCGACCCGTACCGGCATATGAAAGACCTCTTCGGCCAGTTCCACCATGCCAAACATCTTGCTACTACCACCGGTCAGAACAACCCCTGCTCCCAGAATATCTTCAAACCCGCTACGTCGCAGTTCAGCCAAAACCAAACCAAATAATTCTTCGACCCGTGGCTCGATCACTTCGGACAACGTCTGATGGGAAAGTTTTCGAGACGGCCGATCTCCAACACTCGGGGTATCAATCATGTCTTCATGATTGGTCAACTGAATCAGTGCACAACCGAGTCGTTTTTTGATGTCTTCAGCTGCATGGGATGGGGTTCGCAAAGCCACTGCAATATCATTTGTCACCTGATCACCGGCTATCGGAATAACAGCGGTATGACGGATCGCTCCCTCGGTAAAAACCGCCAAATCCGTAGTCCCACCACCGATATCGATCATACAAACACCCAGTTCTTTTTCATCCTCAGTTAACACCGAACAACTTGAACCCAATTGCTCGAGAATCAAGCTGTCGACTTCCAGACCACAGCGATGAATGCATTTGACAATATTCTGGGCCGCACTCACTGCGCCAGAAACAATGTGCACCCTTGTTTCCAGACGGACTCCGCACATACCAATCGGGTCGCGAATCCCCTCCTGCCCATCAATAATGAATTCTTGAGGAATTACATGCAGAATTCGTTGGTCATTGGGGATCACCAACGCCTTGGCTGCTTCGATGACCCGTTCTATATCATCCTGCCGGACTTCCCGATCCCGAATGGCCACCACACCATGAGAATTCATACTGCTGATATGTGAGCCGGCAATTCCGGCATATACCGAGTCGATCTGACAACAAGCCATTAATTCAGCTTCTTCAATCGCCCGCTGCATCGACTGCACAGTGGATTCGATATTGGCCACTACGCCACGCCGCAAACCCTTGGCAGGATGGTGGCCGGTACCGATGATTTCGACGCTGCCATCGGCTGATACTTGGCCGACGATCGCCAGGATCTTGGAGGTGCCAACATCCAAGCCGATAATGAGTCGTTCATCCGCATTACGATTTCCGAGCTTCTTCACCATATTCAGCCTTTTTTCTGCCCAGCAGATTGTTGTGGACCCAGTGCAAAGCCATTGGGATAGCGCATATCGATATAGGCTGGAGTAATCGCCTGTGATTGCAGCACCAAGGAATACCAATGGGTAAAGTGCAGTAGCCGCTGATCAACCTGGCGCCTGCCAAGACGGATTTCAAACCCAGGTCCCCGACCTTTGTTTGTGGTCACGCCTACTGTCCATGATCCCCGTTTTTGTAGCTTCAGGTCAGTTATCTGCAGGCCCACGGTGGCCAGCGCACTGCCCCAACGCAAATAGGCTGCCAGCACCTGTTTAGACATTCGAGCCGGTCCCTGCAGAATCGGCAATCCCTTTTGCACGCGACCGGGCAACGCAATCACCGTACCCCGATTGCTCAGCCATTCACGCTTTCCCCAGCGCGTCAGAATCCGGGTTTCTCGAACTGCCAGTTCGATGGTTCTTGGCCAAACTCTGCGCACCACCACATCATCAACCCATGGCAATACCAGTGCTTGTTGTCGCACCTGATCCAGGTCAATAGCAAAAAAATTATTTTTTATCAGTGGGCTGACCGCATCCTCTAACTCCGAGGTCTTGAGATGCTGGAAATTGCCGACGACCCGTACCGACTGGATCTGAAAAGCATCCGGATCCAGCAATTGGTCCAAGATCACTGCTACCAGCACCATCGCCAGCAAAGCGAAACTTACTGCGATCACGGAGCCAGGTAGCTTGCTCATTTTTTGTTTGCCCTTGCCCAGGCGGCGTGGCAACGCAACTATCGGCCCCTGCGACGTATTCAATGCTCCCTGAATAACCATGGTATGAAGTAGCGTCTTCATGACAGGGAACTGCCGATAATCTTGACTTCAGGGTACAGGCGTATATTACAGTGCGCGGCAACCGTATCTGCTACCTGGGTCATCAAGGACTCGATATCGGCAGCACTGGCCTTCCGGTCATTAACAATAAAATTGGCATGCCTGGCTGAGACAGTGGCCCCACCATAGCGCAAGCTTTTTAGCCCTGCGGCCTCAATCAAGCGTCCAGCAAAATCGCCTTGTGGATTCCGAAATACCGAACCGGCACAGGCCTGTTGTAGCGGCTGACTGCTGGCTCGTCTCGCCAACAATTCACGGATACGCTCCCGACACTGGTCGGTACTGGATGGATGCAGACACAACCGAACCTGCAAAAAGCCTTCACCCGGCTGGCCCTGGACACTGCGGTAGCCAATAGAATATTCCTCTGCTGTCCGCCAGTGTTGCTGGCCTTCAAGGTCAATGGTTTCCACCTCTTCAACAAAGGACCAGGTCTCATCTCCAAACGCCCCTGCATTCATCGCCAGTGCCCCACCCATGCTACCGGGAATACCCGCCAGAAACTCCATACCTGTGAGTGCTTTATCTGCGGCAAAACGAGCTACTTTTACCGCACTGACGCCGGCCTCGACCAACAACTGCTCGCTCATGGGGTGGGCGATACGGTGCAGTTTCCTGGTATTGATTATGACTCCGTCAAAACCGCCGTCACGAACCAGGAGATTACTGCCAAGTCCCACCCAATACACGGGTATCGAGGCGCTTAACTGCTGTAAAAAATGAGCCACATCCGCACGATCAACAGGCTGAAAATAGAGGGCAGCAGAACCCCCAGTGCGCCAGCTGCAATGCCGGGCCATCGGTTCATCATAACGTAGCATTCCGCGCAGTCCGGGCAATTCCAAAGGGCTATTTTTGCAATAACCGACGTTCACGACAATGTGCCCACATGCTGTTGGAGAACGGCCCCGACACTGGCAATATTGCCAGCACCCAGGGTCAGCAACACATCATCGGGTCGCAACAGGGAACGCAAGATCTCTGGGGCCTGCTCAAGGTGTTCGATAAACACCGGCTCAACCTGACCTCGGGCCCGAATCGCCCGGCATAGCGCACGGCCATCAGCCCCCTGCAAAGGTGTTTCCCCAGCCGGATACACCTCGGTGATGAATACGGGTAACTCATGGGCCAAAACCAGACTAAAGTCATCCAGTAAATCCCGAGTCCGGCTATAGCGATGCGGCTGGAACAGAATCACCCGTCGCTGTTGTGGCCAACCGTCTTTCGCTGCCTGCAGCGTTGCAGCCAGCTCACTGGGATGATGGGCATAATCATCAATCCACAGGGCACTGCCACCGGTCAGCGGAATGTCCCCGCGCAACTGAAACCGCCTGCCTATGCCGGCAAACCCGGCCAGTGCCTTGACAATGGCAGTATCGACAACACCCAGGGTATCGGCCACAGCCACTGCAGCAACCGCATTCAACACATTATGCTTGCCCGGCATCGGCAATTGCAGTGTCAAGTCCGGTTTATCGGCCCGCCTGACCGTAAAGTCCATTCGCTGTCCCTGCTGGCGGATATTGCCAACCACCACATCCGCATGCTCTACCGTTCCATAGGTTAGTTTCGGTTTATGTATCTGCTCTGCCAGTGATGCCAATACCGGGTCATCAATACACAGCACTGCCAGTCCATAAAATGGCAAGTTGTGTAAAAATTGTACAAAAGTCTGCTTGAGTTTCTCAAAATCCCCGGCATAGCTGGCCATATGGTCCCGATCCACATTCGTCACCACTGCAATTTGCGGAAACAGGTGCACGAACGAACCGTCACTCTCATCGGCTTCGGCAACCAGGTAATCACCGCTACCAAGCCGTGCGTGGCTGTCAAAACTGTGCACCAGGCCACCGACGACAATGGTTGGGTCCAACCCGGCCTCGGCCAGTACGGCAGCCACCAGGCTGGTGGTCGTGGTCTTGCCGTGGGTTCCGGCAATCGCAATTCCCTTTCGAAAACGCATCAATTCACCCAGCATCTCGGCCCGCCTGATCACTGGAATCTGCCGCTTGGTAGCCTCCTTGATTTCTGGATTATCCGCCGCTATCGCGGTGGAAATGACCACCACATCGGCACCGGCCACAGCCATTGCTTGATGGCCACGGTGCACACGCACCCCCAGAGACTGCAAATGACGGGTTACCTTACTGGCCTGGGTATCAGACCCGGAAACCTGGTATCCCAGACTTAACAAGACTTCTGCAATACCACTCATACCGGCCCCTCCGATACCGATAAAATGTACCGATTTAATACGATCACGCATGCAGCACCTCCAGGCACACGCTGGCCACCTGCTGTGTTGCATCCGGGCGAGCACATTGCCGAGCCGCTGTTGCCATCGCCAGTAAAGAATCCCGATCGGCAGCAAAATCACGCAGCAGTCGAGCCAGATGCTCGACTGTAAACTCTGCTTGTAAAACCAATACTGCGGCCAGCCGATCAACCAGATAGTACGCATTGGCTGTCTGGTGGTCACTGACTGCAAATGGATAAGGACAAAGGATTGCAGCCGCACCGGCAGCCGCCAATTCGGCCACTGACATGGCTCCGGCCCGCGAAATTACGACATCACTCCAAGCATAGGCGGCCGGCATATCTTCAATGAACTCCTGTACCGTAGCCGTTATCTGCTGTTGCTGATAGGCCTGCTCGACTTGCTGCCGATGACCCCGGCCACACTGATGACGGATCTCGAAAATACAGCTCGTACTGATTTCTTTTAGCACCAGTGGCAGCATGGCATTAAAGAGTCCGGCCCCTTGACTCCCGCCGGTCACCAAGACCCGCAAAGTAGTCCCAGAACGCTGAAAGCGTTGTGCTGGTACCGGTACATTACTGAACGCAGCACGCACCGGATTGCCGACAAAACGACAATTGTGGCTGGTACCGAAAACTCCTTCAAACCCCGACATCACCACGGTAGCGAAATAGGCCAGGCAGCGGTTGGTTAGCCCCGGAATCGCATTTGCTTCATGAATCAGCAATGGCACGGAAGTTAATCGGGCAGCCAGACCTCCCGGCCCACTGACAAAACCACCCATGCCAAGCAAGGCCTGAGGTCGCCATTGCCGAATCACTGCGCGCATTTGTGCCACTGCACGAATCAGCTCAAGAGGCATGCTCAGCCAGCGCAGCCAACCCTTGCCTCGCAGGCCGTGTATTTCAACCATCGCCATATCAAAACCGTAACCTGCGACAATCCGTGTCTCCATACCACCTGGTGTTCCTACCCAGATGATCTCAACCCCTTGTTGGCGCAGGGTTTCTGCGACCGCCAGCGCCGGATAAATATGCCCCCCGGTGCCCCCAGCCATAATCATCAGTAACGCCATCACCGTTTCCGTTTCCTGGTTGTGGTTTTGCCAACCAAACGACTGACTGCCAACAACAAACCTACTTCCAGACTGCTGCTGATCAGGCTGCTGCCGCCGGCACTCATTAATGGCAGATTGATTCCCTTGGTCGGCAAGGCACCCAGATTGACGGCAATATTGGTCATGGCTTGCAGTAACAGCAACAACCCCAAACCCTGGGCCAGACGTGCTGCAAAAATAAAACCCTGCCGCTCAGCTCGCAGTGCCAAAGCAAAGGCGCGCCAACCGATGATCGCAAAAATAACCAACACCCCGAAAACGCCGACAAATCCCAGCTCTTCACCAATAACTGCCAGCAAAAAATCACTGTCCGGGTGCGGCAGATAATGCAGCTTCTGGACACTTTCACCCAAACCAACACCAAACCAGTGACCGCGACCAAACGCAATCAGGGAATGCACCAGTTGCAAACCCTTGCCATAGCGATCACTCCATGGATCGAGAAAACCGTCAATCCTGGCCAGCCGGTAACCCTTTGAAAGCACCAGATACACTCCCACAGCACTGACTATGGCCAACATCGGCACCAGATGACGCCAGTACATCCCAGCCATAAACAGCATGCCCATGATGGTGGCTCCCAATACTACTGCGGTACCAAAATCCGGCTCGAGCAGGAGCAGGAACAGAGTTAATATCATCACCAGCAACAATCCCAGCACCCCTTCCTGGAAACGACTGATGCCATCTTGTTTGCGAGCCAGAAAATCTGCCGCATACAGAATCAGCAGCAGTTTGCTAAATTCCGAGGGCTGAAACATGATACCCGGCAAGGCAATCCAGCGTTGTGCCTTGTTAAGACGGACACCCAAGGGCGACAGCACCAAAACCAGCAGCAATAGCGCCACCAGGACGGACACTCCTGCCAGGCGCTGCAACCAAGGCAGAGGCAAGCGACTGCTCAGCCAGGCCAGCAAGCCGCCGGACATCGCAAAAATCAGTTGCCGCAGTAATTGTTCGGTGGTTCCACGTACGGTTTGCCCATGACTAACAATAGTGGCCGAATACACCATAATACAGCCCAGCAATATGGCCGAAACAAATGCTATCAGCAGGGCCTGATCGGGAGCTCCGGAAGGCTGATTGCGGACCGCAGTCATGGCCGCAAACCCTGTACCAGCCGACGAAAATGCTCACCGCGTTCCTGGTAGCTGGAAAATTGATCAAAACTGGCACAGGCTGGTGACAACAATACGCAGTCCCCGACTGTGGCATCACTGGCAGCCTGGCGCACGGCCTGTTCCAGATTCTCGACCTCTGTTACCGGCACCACCGGCCGTAATACCGCGGCCAATTGCTGGCGATCCTGCCCAAACAATATGACCTGACGAACACGTTGCGCGGCCACCTCGACCAGCGGCGTGAAATCCTGACCTTTGCCTTGTCCGCCTGCAAGCAGCACAAAGGGGCCGTCCAGCGAACAAAGTGCAGCCACCGTGGCCCCGACATTCGTGCCCTTGGAATCATTAATCCAACGGACTCCCGCATACTCACCAAGTTGTTCCGTGCGATGCGGCAAACCCGTAAATTGGCGGATGGTGACGAGTGCCTGGTCATTGCTCACGCCGACGCTTTCCACCAAGGCCATTGCAGCCTGGATATTCAGCAAATTATGCCGACCCTTGAGCGCAAATTCGTGGCAGCTTGCCAGCACCCTGCTCCCGTGACACAGGCCAATATACTCGCTGCCAGTCGCCAGGCCATACTCCGACTCTGCCGCAGCAGGCCCGACTCCGATACTACGCCAGGCGGGCCAGTCAAAATAGCGTCGTATCAACCGGTCATCACGCGGTAACACCTGATGCAAACAATCCCGCAGTAAACGTGCCTTGGCCGCCGCGTACTGTGCAAAATCTCCGTGTCGATCCAAATGATCCGGGCTTAGATTCAGCAGTGCAGCCGCAAACGGTCGCAGGCTGCGCGTAGTTTCCATCTGAAAACTGGAAATTTCCAACACATAATAATCCGGCACCGGCCGCATCAGCAGGTCCAGTACCGGAGTACCGATGTTACCACCCACTTCGGTTTTCAAGCCTGCATCCGCCAGGATTGTAGTGACCAGCGTGGTAACAGTGGTCTTGCCATTCGTCCCGGTGACAGCAAGGACCGGAGCCTGACAAGACTGGGCAAACAGTTCGATATCCCCGGCCAGCTCCGCATCTTTTCTCATTGCCGTCAACACCGGTTCGTGACAGGAGACGCCGGGACTGACCACTACCAGATCTGCGTTGGCAACAATTCCGGGGTCAAATCCACCAAGTGTCACCTCAATATCCGCAGGAATTTCATCCATAAATGGCAAGTGATCCCGACTGTCCATAGCCTGAACCTGGTAACCGCAGGCCAGCAAATAACGACAAACTGAGCAGCCTGTCTGCCCCAACCCCATTACCAGAGCCTGTTGATGTGCTGTTTCGGTGGCCATGATTATTGCCGCATTTCCCATCATTACTATCAACGGATTTTCAAGGTCGCCAGTGCAACCAGCACCAACATCAAGGAAATAATCCAGAAACGCACGATCACCCGAGGCTCCGGCCAGCCTTTCTTTTCAAAATGATGATGCAGTGGAGCCATCCGGAAAACTCTTTTTCCGGTCAACTTGAACGACACGACCTGAATAATGACGGAAAGCGTCTCGACCACGAATATGCCGCCCATAATGAACAACACGATTTCCTGGCGCACAATTACGGCAACCACCCCGACCGAGGCCCCTAACGACAACGCACCGATATCACCCATGAACACCTGGGCAGGATACGTGTTAAACCATAAAAACCCCAGACCAGCACCAACCAGTGCGGCCGAAAAGATCATCACTTCACCGACACCATGGATATAGGGGATAGCCAGATAATGGGCAAATACCGTATGTCCGGTAACGTAGGCGAACAGGCTCAGGGCGGCAGCAACCAGGACAGTCGGCACGATCGCCAGGCCATCCAGGCCATCGGTCAAATTCACTGCATTACTGGAACCGACAATGACAAAATAGCTGAGGACGATATAGGCCCAGCCCAGGGGAATGGCGACCTGCTTGAAGACCGGTACGATCAGTTCGGTTTCCTGCGGGGTCTGCGCCGTAGTGTAAAGGATAATGGCCACAGCCAATCCGGCCACGGATTGCCACAAATATTTGGAGCGGGCACCGATCCCCTTTGAGTTTTTATGAACCAGCTTCTTGTAGTCATCTAACCAGCCGATCACCCCGAAAGATACACAGGTAAAGAGTGAAACCCAGATGAAACGATTGGTCAGATCAGCCCACAGCAAGGTAGTCAGTACTACAGCCATAAGAATCAAGGTACCGCCCATGGTCGGTGTGCCGGTTTTTTTAAGATGGGTTTCAGGCCCATCTTCGCGTACGATCTGACCGATGCCCCGCCGGCTCAGCATGTTAATCATCAGCGGACCACAAACCAGACTGATGGCCAAAGCGGTCAAGACGGCAAAAATTCCACGCAAAGTCAGATAGTGGAAAACATTAAAGACCCGATATTCGGTTGCCAGTTGGTCGAACAGCCACATCAACATGACGCCACCTCTGCTGAGGCTTCGGTCACACAAAGGGCAGCGACGATGGCTTCCATACGCATGCAGCGTGAACCCTTGACCAGAACCACGGTATGCTCATCAAGCAGCGGCCTCAAGGCAACCAACAGTGCGGTCTTTTCGTCAAAGGCTCGGGCTGCAGCTCCAAAAGTACGGCAGGTATCGCGCACCTTTGAACCCAAGCCAAACAACTGATCAACCCCATAATCTGCGGCCAGTCGACCACAATCCGCATGCAGTTCTGCGCTTGTTGGCCCCAACTCAGCCATATCACCAAGCACCAAAATTCGGCGACCTGAATGTGTTTTGAGAACTTCCAGGGCAGCCTGCAATGATTGCGGGTTGGCGTTATAACTGTCGTCATATAGCTGCGCACCACTGGCTGTGGTACGCAGCTGCATGCGTCCTGGAACTGCCGCGCAGTTTGCCAAACCGCTGGCAATATCCGTTATCCCGATACCCAGAGCGTGGGCAGCAGCAGCAGCAGCCAGTGCATTGTACCGGTTATGGCGGCCCGGCAACTGCAGCTGCACGCTGACTGCTTCCTCTGCTACGTTCAACTGCCACTGCCGATGAATGCCATCTATAGCGCGGATATCAGCATCTGTTGCATAACCGAAACGCAGTACCCTTCTACCCTGTGCCTGCTGCTGCCAGTACGCTGCGTAAGGGCTATCCGCCTGAATCACCGCAGTACCCGCTGCTGCCAAACCTTGAAAAATTTCTGCCTTGGCCGAGGCCACGCTTTCAATATCTCCTAGACCCTCAAGATGAGCCGCCGCCGCATTGGTGATCACTGCTACATCAGGGGCAGCCAGTTGACTGAGATGAGCAATTTCACCGCGCTGGTTCATGCCCATTTCAACCACGGCATATCGATCCTGTGGCACGATTTGCAACAGTGTCAGGGGCAAGCCAATGTTGTTATTGCGATTTCCACGGGTGCTGGCCACACTGGCTTGCTGACGCAGTATCGCTGCCAGCATTTCCTTGACCGTAGTTTTGCCGTTACTGCCGGTAATGGCACAAACCTGTGCCGGCATCCGCCGACGCCAGTCAGCGGCCAATCGGCCCAGTCCTTCGAGACAGTCACCGACCAGGATCGCAGGAGATATATCGGGCAAATCATACTCCAGCATACAGGCCGTGGCACCTCCTGCCATGGCGCTACCAGCAAAGTCATGGCCATTAAACGAGGGCCCATGCAACGCCACAAATAAACTGCCAATAACCGACTCTCGACTGTCGGACACTACCCGCCTGAAGTGAATATCAGCACCTTTCAAGCTACCACCGGTGGCCTTCGCTGCCTGTTGTAAAGACATCATGCGGCCAGTCTCAACAGATCCCTTACCACATCCCGATCACAAAATGGCTGATACTTATTCCCAACCTGCTGGGTTCGCTCATGCCCTTTGCCAGCCACCAGCACCAAATCATGCACACCGGCTTCAGTCACAGCCGTTTGAATCGCCAACAGGCGATCATGAATGACCCGGTGCTGGCGCTGCATCCCGGCAACAATATCTGCAACAATCGCCTCGGGTACTTCGTGGCGGACATTGTCATCCGTAATCACGACCTGATCTGCAAGCTGTTCGGCAATGGCACCCATTTGCGGGCGTTTTCCCACATCCCGGTCGCCACCACAGCCGAACACACACCACAGCTGACCCCGGGTATGGGGCCTCAGGGAAGATAAAGCCCGTGCCAAGGCATCAGGAGTATGCGCAAAATCAACCACCACCCGTCGCCGTCGATCCGCTGATGTAAAATACTCCATCCGCCCCGGTGGAGACTGCAACCCAGACAATAAAACCGGCAATTCCCGCAGCGGAATCTGCAATGCTAGCAATACACCCGCTACGGCAGCAATATTGCTGGCATTGAATTCACCGAGCAGGGGAACCTGCAGTGAAATTTTTGTTTCCTGAAAATACAGGCTCATCTGCAATGCCTGCGCAGTGGCGTGTACATCCATGATCTTCAGGTCGGTTTTCCCGCTCCCGTATCCCATTATCGGCACCTGACTTAGCTGGCGAATTCGCGCCGCCAGTGGGTCATCGTCATTCACGACTATGGTGTCCAGATCTGGCCGACAGAATAAGCGCATCTTGCTGCGTGCGTAGTGCTCGAAGCTGGGGTGATAGTCCAGGTGATCACGAGACAGGTTTGTGAATACGGCCCGATTTACCGACAGGCCCCGATCCCGATACTGGTCGAGTCCGTGTGAAGATAATTCTAAAGCGATCGCTGAAGCACCTTGGTGCAACAATGCTGTTACCTGCTGCTGCAGGCTGATGGGATCGAGTGTGGTCATTCCTGTCGCCGTGACCGCGGGTGGAAACCCACAGCCCAGCGTACCAATCACCGCACATTTTCTGCCCGCAGCCGTCAGTGCCTGGGCCAGCAACCAGCACACCGTCGATTTACCATTGGTGCCCGTTACTGCAATCACTTCCAGGGTCCGGGAAGGGTGCCGGTAAAAGCGAGCGGCGAGTATCCCGCACAACTGACGCAGGTCATTCACGGCAAAGCAACGTCGGTCTGTAGACTGTAGAACAGTGCGGCCAACCGCATTCGCCTCGTAGGCCACTGCCACCGCACCCGCTGTCAGGGCAGCCTGCAGATGGTTTCGACCGTCAGTCAGCGAACCGGGCAGAGCCAGAAACAAGTCACCGGGACAGACCTGTCGGCTGTCCAGCGCCAAACCGCTGATACTGCAATCTGGCACCACCGAAAGGTCGATCAAACCTGAAAACAACTGATGCAGTGAAGTCACGGTCTTCACCCTGCGCCTTCCTGATCGGCCATATATCGATCAACCGGAGCAGGCTGAAACTGAACCAGTCCGTTGGCACTGGAGCTCGTCGCTTTATCTGGTGCAACATTCAGCAAACGCAGGCTTTCGGCCATGACCCTGGAAAACACCGGAGCTGCGACAATGCCCCCGTAATAACCACCACGGCGTGGATTCCGAACGATGACGACCATTGCCAGCCGCGGTTGGCTCACCGGACCAAATCCGACCATGATGCTGTCATAACGCCCGGAATTGTATTTCCCATTGACCAACAACTGGGTGGTACCGGTCTTGCCTGCCACTCGATATAATGGCGTCGCTGCTGCAGTCGCGGTGCCCCCTTGTTCCGTAACTTTTTCCAACACCAGGGCCAGACGCCTGGCCATTGCCGGGGGCATAATTTGTTTCATGGGTGCCGTTGCGACACGCTTGAAAATGGTTGGCGTCGGCATCTCTCCCGCATTGGCTATGCCAGCATAGAGGCGCACCAACTGCAACGGGGTCACCATCAAGCCATAACCAAATGCCAGGGTTGCCTGTTCGATCGGCTTCCAGCGCCGTCGATTGGGCAGAATGCCTTTGGCCTCGCCGGGCAAACCACTGGTTGTGCTCTGGCCCAAACCTGCGCGGACATAGGTTTTGCGAAGCTGTTTGGCCGGTATTTTGAAGGTTATTTTCGCGGCACCAACGTTGCTCGATTTAATCAGAACCTCAGCGACCGACAATAATTTATGATTCGAAACATCATGGATGGTTCGATGGCCAATCCGCATTGTTCCTGGAGCGGTCTGAATCTGGGTGTCCAGGGTGACCACTCCGGCCTCCAGGGCTGCTTCCACGGATAGCGGCTTGATGGTCGAACCGGGCTCAAAGAGGTCGGTCACACTCCGGTTACGGAAGCGGTTACCCTGGCGCTGTGCAATCACATTAGGATTGAAATCGGGCATACTGGCCATTGCGAGGATTTCCCCGGTACGAATATCCAAGACCACTACGGAGCCAGCAGCAGCTTGATGTTTATCCACAGCAGCACGCAAAGCCAGATATGCCGTGGACTGAATTCTGGTATCCAGCGATAACACGAGACTTTGCCCGTGATGCACTGCCGCCAATTGTTCAACATCTTCCACGGCTCTTCTCTGGGTATCAATGATCACTCTTTTGCTGCCGTTATGACCGGCCAATTGGCGATTATAAAAAACCTCAATACCTTCCTGCCCATGATCACGAATATTCGTAAACCCAACCACCTGTGCGGTTATCGCAGAGGTCGGATAATAACGACGATATTCCTTTTTTATGGTGATCAGCTGACGGATCTCCGGCGTGATTTTTTCCAGCTCTGCCGGTTGCATGCGACGCTTGAGCAGCATGTAGTTCTTTTTTCGAAACCGCTCGATTCTGCTGCGCAGGCGGGATCGGGACAAACCCAGCTGTGTCGCCAGCATCGGCCAGTTGTCCAGATTTTCTTTTTGCAGCAAAACCTGCGGGTCGGTACTTACCGTCATCATCGGGGTGCTCACCGCCAAAGGTTCTCCGTTGCGGTCCAGGATCAACCCCCTTCTGGCAGGCATAACACGGTCCCGTAGATGGTATGCATTGCCTTTTTGTTGCAAGTCCTGATCGACCCACAGTTGCAGATAAGCAGCCCGCCCCAGCAAGCTCAACATGGCAGCCCCGAGCAGACTCCCCAGCACAATATAACGGCCCAATGCAAGCTTGCGTTTGCGCCGACGCATTATCTGGGCTCCTGTGGCTCGCGCACCAGCACCAGATTCTTGGCCAATTTTGGCACCCCCATACCCAGGCGCTGCCTGGCCACCCGGGCGACTGTTTGCGGAGAAGCCAATGTGGCCTGCTCGATCTGCAAACGGCTCCATTCGGCATCCAGCTTATCGCGTTGGCGTTCGAGTTGCTGCAGAGCAACAAATCGCAAGCGGCTCTGGTGACGCACATAGACCAGTCCAACAGCACTGATCATCAATAACAGCGTACAAAGTACCAGCAGATTACGCATCATTACTCCCTGCAGGCAAGCGTTCGGCAATTCTCAATACGGCACTGCGTGCACGGGGATTAACTTCGATCTCGTCATCTCGGGCGCGCACTGGCTTGCCCATAGTGCGTAGTTGTGGAGACAATTGATTCGCTCTTACCGGCAAATCCGGGGGGTAAGGATCGCCTTTGGACTGCTCGCGAATAAAGCGTTTCACCCGCCGGTCTTCCAGGGAATGAAAGCTGATTACCACCAGACGCCCACCTGGGCGTAGCCAGGTCAAGGTTTGAGGTAATACGGTTTCAAGTTCTTCGAGTTCATGATTAACCCGCATCCGAATTGCTTGAAAGGTCCGTGTCGCCGGGTGTTTGCCAGGCTCACGGGTTGGCACAGCAGCCACCACCAAGGCACTCAACTCTGCCGTCGTTTCGATCGCTTGCGACTGCCTCCGCTCCACGATACTGCGGGCAATGCGTCGTGCATAGCGTTCCTCACCCAAGTTGCGCAAGGTGGTCATCAGTTCTTTTTCCTCCACCGTTGCCAACCAGCTCGCCGCGGTCATACCGAAACTACTGTCCATCCGCATATCAAGTGGTCCCTGCAGGCGAAAACTAAAACCCCGCGATGCCGTATCAAGCTGAGGAGATGAAACACCGAGATCAAATAACATCCCGCTCACCCGACCCTCGAGTTGCAGGTTATGTAACTTTTGACTGAGTTGTGAAAAGCGGCCGCACAGCACGGTACAGCGTGCATCCCCCGCAATATGCTGATCAGCGTGGGCTAACGCATCTGGGTCGCGATCCATAACCAGAAGTCGGCCACAAGCCCCCAATTGCTGCAATATGGCGCGGCTATGGCCTCCCCTGCCGTAGGTGACATCGATATATATGCCATTCGCCTGGATAGCCAATGCCTGCAGCACCTCATTTTTCAATACAGGTAGGTGACCTTGCTCCACTGCCTTCTCCCACTTCTACATGGGCAACTGAGACAATATTCCGGGTAACTCGCCGTCCTCATCTGTCAGGTCGAAGCCACCTTGCTGTTGTGCTTGCCACAGATCCTCATCCCAAATTTCAAATTTATTCACCATACCCAACAATCGCAGCCGTTTTCCCAGCGAGGAAAATTCGCGATGTGTGGCCGGTAGCAGAATGCGACCACTCTTGTCCAAGTCACAATCGTTGGCATTGCCTACGAAGAATCGCTTAAAGCGTTGCCCGGCCTTGTTCAGTCCCGGCACTTCAGTCAATTTATTTTCGATTTGTTCCCATATCGCCAGTGGATATAGCAGCAGACAACGAGCATCAAGGTCAAAATTTTTCGTCACAACGAGTTGGCCGCCATACTGCTCCTGCAATACTTTTCGGTATTTTGCAGGAACCGCCATGCGGCCTTTGGCATCCAGCGACAGTGTGTATTCCCCTCGAAACATGGCACCACTAAGATAAATTACCCACAATTACCCACAATTACCCACGTTGAGACACTATAGTAAGCACAGCTCTGGGAGTCAAGAAGAAACCGGTAATTTTCCTGGCTGCCGACAAAGGGGTATTGTTTCCTGGACCAGTGGCAGCGGATGCCAGATTGGTTCGACGGCAACGCAAGGTGGCGGGAGTCAGCCTGTAAGCCGGGTTCTGTCTATAGACAGTCATTCATCTGGGACGCACGTCACCGCACGCCTCAAGCGACCTACCCGGATCCGGTGCGGACCACACCCTGTGGATCCCTATTTGGTCTTGCTCCAGGTGGGGTTTACCCTGCCACCACTGTTGCCAGTGGCGCGGTGCGCTCTTACCGCACCATTTCACCCTTACCTGTGCCTTGCGACAGCAGGCGGTATCTTTTCTGTGGCACTCGCCGTCGACTCAAATCGCCCAGGTGTTACCTGGCACCTTGCCCTGTGGAGCCCGGACTTTCCTCCATGGCAGCGCAAGCCCTGCCACAGCGACTGTCCAGCCAACTCCCGCCGTTCGGTGATTGTCGTCACATACCGGGCTGAATGCAAGTCGTTTTCACCCCAATAATTGAAGCAGTAGTTTCCTCCTGCAGTATAGTGACGTAAAATATTCTCTCGCCGTCACGAGGGCCTGAAATGGATCCGAACACTATTGCAGTCATTGCCTCCGCCATGGGCATCGCCTGGGCCAGTGGCATCAATCTATATGCCACCATCGCCACCCTTGGAATCCTGGCCAATACCGGTTCCATCGAATTGCCCCCGGATTTGCAGATCCTGTCCAGTCCGGCCATCGTCATGGCCGCCGGTTTCATGTATGTGGTGGAGTTTTTCATGGACAAGATACCCGGTGTAGACACCGGATGGGATGCCATTCACACCTTCATCCGCATTCCTGCCGGTGCCGTTCTGGCGGCCAAAGCGATTGCCCCGATCGGCCCCGAAGCAGAAGCCGTCGGGATGATTCTGGGAGGTGTGCTAGTTACCGGCAGTCATTTTACCAAGGCCGGAACCCGGGTGCTGGTCAATGCTTCTCCCGAACCCTTCACCAACTGGGCATTAAGCATCAGCGAAGATGTTATCGTGATCGGTGGAATCTGGGCATCACTGCAGCACCCCGTGCTATTTATTATCGCCATGGTGCTGGTGATATTGCTGATGATCTGGCTATTGCCAAAAATCTATCGTGGCATCAAGCTGCTGTTCCGCAAAATCGCCGCTTTCTTTCGGGGTCGTCGCCCCGTTCCAGAACCACCACCGGCGAACCCACCCCCTTCACCCTCGACCCCCACACTCCCATTATCCAATAAGGAATAACCTATGCTGTGGATCAAGATGCTGCATATCAGCTTCATGGTAACCTGGTTTGCCGGGCTGTTCTATCTGCCGCGACTGTTTGTTTACCATGCCATGACGACAGACACAGCGGGTCATGAGCGTTTTCTGGTGATGGAAAAAAAACTTTTTATCCTGATGACGATCGGTGGGGTATTCACGACGCTCTTCGGCTTCTGGTTATGGCTGGGTTATGGCATCAGCGGCGGCTGGCTGCACATCAAACTGGCATTGGTAGTAATGCTGATCCTATATCATGGTCTGTGCTATAAGAAAATGCTGGGCTTTCGAAACAATAGCAATCCTCACAGCCATGTCTATTTTCGCTGGTTCAATGAATTTCCCACCGTACTCATGTTTCTGATGATTGGGCTGGTAGTGATCAAGCCAAGTTTCTGAGATGTCGGCAACCGTTCCTGTCGGTTGCGGTCTAAGGGTGGTCCTTTTTGAGCCTGAAATCCCACCCAATACCGGCAATATCATTCGTCTGTGTGCCAATACCGGAGCACAACTGCATTTGATTCGACCGTTGGGGTTTACCCTCGATGACCGGCAACTGCGACGTGCTGGTCTGGATTATCATGAATGGGCCAAGATTACCGTGCATGATAGTTTTAACCAGTTTCTCGAACAGCTGGGCAATGCCCGCCTGCTCAGTCTGTCCACCCACAATAACCACGGGTACCATGAATTTGAATTTGCCGATGGTGACGCCCTGCTGTTCGGCCCCGAGACCCGGGGGCTACCCGCTGTAATTCGAGACTACCCGCCACCACCACAACGTCTGACCCTGCCGATGATGCCACAAAATCGCAGCCTGAACCTGGCCAACGCCGTGGCCATTGTGCTCTATGAAGCCTGGCGGCAACTGCAGTTTTCCGGTGCCGCAAAAAACCTGGGCCTTCATGGACTTTAAAACGAGCAAGTCACTACCGGAAAGAGCTGCCGATGAGGCGCCTTGCTGCTGGGTTTACGCCAGCAACAGGCATGTGGAAATGTACCTGTATCTGGCCAGTGAAGCCGGTTTTGCTGCGGTCCCGGAGGCCCTGCTGCAACGCTTTGGCAAACCGCGACTGGTGATGCAGCTGCAGCTGGCCCAGCATAGCAATCTGGCCCGGGAGAGTATCCACACAGTCCGGCACAACCTGCAATCCCAGGGCTATCACCTGCAACTACCGCCACAGTTGATCCCGGTCATGAATTACGGAGAATGAGTATGCATGAAATCGTTCTCATTACCATTACCGGTAATGACAAACCCGGTGTTTCCGCATCACTGGCAGCAACCCTCGGCAAACACCAGATCAATATCCTGGACATTGGCCAATCGGTCATTCACAACCACCTTAACCTGGGTATGCTGATCGAGATACCGGCCTCGAATGATTCGACCGTACTCAAGGATCTGTTGTTCGAAGCCTATCAACTTGGCTTGACTGTACAGTTTACCCCAATCGAGGAAGCCCGCTACGAGAGCTGGGTAGCATCCCAAGGCAAACCACGCTACATCGTGACCATGCTGGGGCGCAAGCTGTCCGCGACTGACCTGTCGCTGGTTGCGGCTGTCGTCAGTGCCCATGGACTAAATATCGACAACATCAGCCGCCTGTCGGGGCGTTTCTCTCTGCTTGATCCTGATTCAAGAGGCCGGGCCTGTGTGGAGCTGTCGATTCGCGGCACTGCAGCCGATCCTGCGGCTGTACGCACAGAACTGTTAGAAATCACCCGTGAGGCGGAAATGGATGTAGCCTTCCAGGAAGACAATCTGTATCGCCGCAATCGCCGCCTGATCGTATTCGATATGGATTCTACCCTGGTCCAGTGCGAAATCATCGATGAACTGGCCGCCGTGGCCGGGGTCGAGACTCAGGTCAGTGCCATTACTGCGGCAGCCATGCACGGTGAAATCGACTTCATTAAAAGCTTTCGCTGTCGTCTGGCACTATTGGCCGGCATCCATGAATCCGTCCTCGAACAACTGGCCGACCGGTTGCCGATTACCGAAGGTGCCGACCGCCTGATCAGCACCCTGCGTCGGCTCGGCTATAAGGTGGGCATCCTATCCGGGGGCTTCAGCTATATTGCCGAGCGGCTTAAACAACGCTGGGGTGTGGATTTTGTGGCCGCCAATGAACTCGACATCGTCGACGGCAAACTGACCGGCAAAGTCAAAGGCCGGATTGTTGATGGCCAGCGTAAAGCGGAGCTGTTTCAACAAATGGCTGCAGAATGCGGTATTGCCATGGCACAAACCATCGCCGTTGGTGATGGCGCCAACGACCTGCCAATGCTGTCCATCGCCGGACTGGGCGTGGCGTTTCACGCCAAGCCACTGGTCCGTGCAGATGCCCGTTATGCGATCTCCACCCTGGGACTGGATGGCATCTTGTATCTGCTGGGGGTGCGGGACCGGGAAACCGAGCTCTGGAAGTAGGCTGTCCGAGAATGCAAAAGATGAATTCCCCTCGATATGCCAATTGAGAGGATCGCAGAGAGGAATTCCCCTGGAAATGTGCACCGAGATCGTCACCCTGATTGGCCCCAACGGTGTCGGCAAATCTACCCTGGTGAAAATCCTGCCTGGCCTCTGTCAAGCCGATGCAGGGCAGGTCAAGCGTTTGCCTACGCAGCGTACCGGTCGGTTCCTAGTCTCGGACAACCTCCTGGAAAATCGCCCACTGTTGCCGAACCCGATCGATTGCCGCCACCCGGGCTGCGGCAATCGCTGCTGCGATACCGCTTGGACTGGATTGCTGTGCGGCGATGGCCCCGCAGTCGACTGCCGAGGCTGCTTCCCAGGCCTGCAGCAACCACTGACGCTGAGGATAGCACGACGAGCTGGGCGCACCACGGCCACGGCTGTCCGCCTCACAAACACAGGCAAACTGCTCCACCCATTGCACTTGCTTGAAAGCCTGTAAAGACTCCAGCAAACGCAGCACAGTGCTGCTGCGTAATCGCTCGAGGTGATGCATCATTAAATGATTACGACAGACCAGAAGCGCCAGTTGCCGGAAGCGCCGCGGCACCCGCAGACGTTCACACAATGCTTCGATCAATCCCAACCCACGCTGCTCATGACCGCGGTGGCTGGGTAGTTCGGCAACGGGTGTCACCGCCTTGCCCAGATCATGGGTCAAGGCCGCGAACAATGCTTCGGGGTCATTGGACAAGCAGCGGGTTGCCTCTAATACCAGCATGGTGTGTGTGCCGGAATCAATTTCCGGATGGTATTTACGGGTCTGCGGTACACCATACAGGGCATCGATTTCCGGAAAAATCCGCTCCTGAGCATCACATTGGGTCAAGACACAGAAAAACTGTGCTGGTGCCGCTTCCGTCAACGCCCGGCGGGTTTCCTGCCAGACCCGCTCTGCTACCAGATGATCCACTTCTCCGGCTGCCACCATATCCTGCATCAAACACAAGGTGGTGGGATGAACGGTAAACTGCAGAGGCGCAAAACGGGCCGCGAAACGGGCCACTCTGAGCACCCGTACCGGGTCTTCTGCAAAGGCTGTCGAAACATGGCGCAGTATTTTGCGCCGCAGATCTTCTTGCCCACCATACGGATCAATAATCCGGCCTTCGGCCGTACAGGCCATGGCATTGATGGTCAGGTCACGTCGCAGCAAATCCTGCTGCAGCGTCACCGTGGCTGAACTGTCAACATCAAAACCCAAATATCCCGGTGCTGACTTGCGCTCAGTACGGGCGAGCGCATATTCTTCCCGGGTGTGTGGGTGCAGAAATACCGGAAAATCAGCCCCAACCTGGCGGAAGCCATGCTGCAACATCGTTTCTGTGCTGGCGCCGACCACAACCCAGTCCCGATCCTGTCCGGGCAGACCCAATAACTGGTCACGCACACTACCACCGACCCGGTATACCGTCAGCCCCCGGGTCACCGGATCTGGAGCCAAGATGTCACTGTTGTCTCGCATTCGCCTGTTTCATTTGCTGGTGTTATTGCCCGCCGCTCTGCTTGGGGGCTGTGAATCTGTCACATACCTGGCCCAGGCAATCCATGGACAGAGCAAATTATTGCTGGATGGCAAGCCGATCCTGAGCCTGATCCAAACCCCGAAAACACCGTCCTCGCTCCACAGACAACTGACCACGGTACAGTCGATCCTCGACTTTGCCGAGCAGGAACTGGCGCTTCCAAGCGGTGACAGTTACCGTAATTATGTAGCACTGGACCGCAAGGCAGTAGTGTATAACGTTTTTGCTACCCCGGCATTGTCACTGCAACCGCGCCAGTGGTGTTTTCCCATCGTTGGCTGCGTACTGTATCGTGGCTATTTCAGCATTGTGGATGCTCGCCGCTTTGCCAAAGTACTGCGCGAGCGCGGTAACGACGTTTATGTCGGCGGTGCCGCTGCCTATTCTACCCTGGGCTGGCTTGCTGACCCCCTGCTCAGCACTATGCTCGGTGGCTCTCAGGCAGACCTGGCCGCGCTGCTGTTCCATGAACTCACCCATCGGCGTCTGTTCGTCAAGGGACAAACACGCTTCAATGAATCACTGGCAACCCTGGTGGAACAGGAGGGACTGCGCCGCTGGCTGCTGGCCCACAACCAGGCTGCAGTACTGGCGCAATACCAGACTTTGTGGCAGAACAAGGCGGCTGTCCTGCAACTGATTGCCAAGTATCGCGACAAACTGGCCAGCCTGTATGCCAGCAAGGAATCAATAAACCGCAAGAAGGTCGAGAAAAAGCATCTGTTCGCAATGCTAAAAACAACCTACCAGAATGGCTTTGGAGACCAGACCACCGGGCTGCGCTGGTGGTTTAAGGGCACTCTGAACAACGCGGCACTGCTACCCGTTAGCACCTACAACGACCTGCTGCCAGCCTTTACCCGCTTGCTGGCAAATCAAAAAGGTAATTTCCGTGCTTTTTTCCGCATCCTGGAAAAGATCGCTGCCACTGCTGACCCGGTGACAGCACTGCGCCAGCAAACTGTGTACACAAACACTCTGTCTACATCCGCTCACCAGCGTTAATCCTGCTAGCCAGACTGGATGAAGTAAAAGCTCTGGGTATGGAACACTTGCAGACAGGCATCCACGACCTCGCCATCATAAAGCCGATCTCGCCCACTGCTGATTTCATCCAGCGCCTGATCAACACCTCGTGCCGGTCGATACGGTCGATGTGAAGCCATCGCCTCAACCACATCCGCCACGGCCACAATCCGTGCATCCAGAATGATGGCATTGCCTTCGAGGCCCTGGGGATAACCCGAACCATCGGGCCGCTCATGGTGTTGCAGGATAATATCGGCAACAGGCCAAGGGAAAACAACATCTTTAACAACATTATAACCGTTGCGAGCATGTTCCTTGATGATTTCGTATTCCAGGTGTGAAAGGGCGGTCGGCTTGGCCAGGATCTCCGCCGGCAGCTGGATTTTGCCGAGATCGTGAATACTGGCCCCCATGCTAATCCCCTCGAGTTGCTCTTGTGGCAAGCCCATGACCTGGCCTATTGCACGGGCCAGCTGAGCGAC
>CAYQAP010000027.1:0-3219 GCA_964415515.1 uncultured Gammaproteobacteria bacterium
AGAGGAAGAGCAGGCGCGTGACCTGTTCAGGATAGAATGATAGACGACTTCCAGTGGTCACAAATCATTCTGTGCGCTTCTGTGCAAAATAGTTGAATTATTTCAAATGCTTAGCGTTTATTGACGGGTACTAGCTAAGCAGGTACTAATTAAACAAAGCATAATCAGCTGCAGTTGTTGCAGACCGGACAAGCGGGATCTTTTGGTAATCTGACTTCGTGCCAGGACGGTGACGTGCCATCAAACAGCAGAATACGCCCGGCCAATCCATGGCCGGTCTGCAGAGCCAGGTGCAGGACTTCCAGTGCCTGCATGGTGCCGATAATGCCGACAACTGGCGCGATTACACCCTCCATGGCACAAGTTGCACCCTCCACACCTTCGTCCTGATATAGACAACGGTAACAGGGGCTGTCTGCCTGTCTCGGGTCAAATGTGGCAACTTGTCCTTCCCAGCGAATAGCAGCCCCGGAAACCAACGGTGTCCCAACTCGGAAGGCTGCTGCATTAAGTTCGAAGCGAGTCGGAAAGTTATCCGTACAATCGACCAAAACATCTGCGTCCCTGATCTGTTGCTCGAGTTCGTCATCTTCTAGGGAATAATCTATAATATCTAATGCAATGTCCGGGTTCAGTCGGCGGATGGCGCGGGCCGCTGACTGGGCCTTGAGCTCGCCGAT
Organism: uncultured Gammaproteobacteria bacterium; assembly: GCA_964415515.1. GTDB lineage: Bacteria > Pseudomonadota > Gammaproteobacteria > Arenicellales > DRJH01 > DRJH01. The sequence continues at coordinate 681 of CAYQAP010000027.1, forward strand.
ATCCTCGGTTCCATGGGCAATTTGGCGCTGCAGGTTGGAGCGGTCCACACAGTCAAAATCACTGATCACCAGGTGTCCAATGCCAGCGGCGGCCAGATACAGGGCCACGGGGGACCCTAGTCCTCCCATGCCTATAATAAGTACCCGGGACTGCTGCAATCGCCGCTGGCCGGCTGTTCCCACTTCCGGTAGTTTGATTTGCCTGCTATAACGTTCTTGCCAGTGATCTTTAATCAGCATACTCTTCTCCTGGAAAGACCAGTTGGATGCCAGCTTCTCCTCGCAAGGGAGGGTGACTGCATTGATGGCTATAGAGTCAAGTCTGAAGCCACCTAGCCATTAAGCTGAATCGTTAGCCTATCGATCCTTCGCTTGGTTGATTGCAGTATCTACGCTGCGAGCCAGTTTTTCCACCAGTTCTTCGATCTGGGTCGGGGTGATAATAAAGGGTGGGGCCAGCAGAATGTGGTGTCCTCGGACCCCGTCAATCGTACCTGCCATGGGGTAACATATCAGACCCTGCTGCATAGCCGCATTTTTGATTAGAGTGTTCAGATTGGTTGAGGGATCAAAAGGCATTTTGGAATCCCTGTTGGCAACCAATTCCAGGCCCAGGAACAGGCCTCGACCTCGGATATCGCCGATATTCGGGTGGTCCGAGAACCGGTGCTCTAGAGCCTGTTTCAGGGTCTGCCCCATCGTGCGCACATTTTCGAGTAGATTTTCCTCGGCTATGATTTGTTGTACTGCCAGTGCGGCCGCAGCTGCAGTGGCATGGGCCAGGTAGGTATGGCCGTGTTGAAAAAAACCACTGCCGTCACGAATAGTGGAAAAGATTTTATCGCTACATAAAGTGGCTCCAATAGGCTGATAACCGGCTGCGAGGCCCTTGGCAAGGGTAATGATATCGGCAGTGATGCCTTCCTGTTCGCAGGCAAACAGGGTTCCGGTACGACCCATGCCGCACATCACTTCATCAAGAATCAGTAGTATATCGTAGCGATCGCAGATTTCCCGGATACGGCGAAAGTAGCCCGCTACCGGTGGTACGGCACCTGCCGTCGCTCCCACCACCGGTTCGGCCACAAAGGCCAGTACCTGGTCTGCACCAAGTTGTTGGATCAGTTCTTCCAATTCGTTGGCAACACGCAGACCATAACTTTCTGCAGTTTCCTCCACTGTCTGATCTCGATAGGCATAACAGGGAGAAATATGATGCGTTTCCATCAGCAGTGGCTGGAATTGGCGCCGACGCCAGAAATTGCCACCTACAGCCAGTGCACCGAGAGTATTGCCATGGTAGCTTTGGCGGCGTGCGATGAAGTATTTACGGTCCTGGCCTTGTTCGACATAATATTGTCGAGCCATTTTAAGGGCTGACTCAACGGCTTCAGATCCTCCAGATACAAAATACGCACGTTGTAGGCCTTTTGGGGCAGCCTGGATCAGAAAATCGGCCAGTTCTTCAGCGGCCTGATTGGTGAAAAAACTTGTATGCGCGTAGGGAATACGGTCCAGTTGTTCTTTGATGGCGTGAATGACCCGGGGATGGTTGTGCCCTAGACAGGAAACAGCTGCACCACTTGAGGCATCGAGATAACGATGGCCGTGCTGATCAAAGATATAAACACCATCACCATGCATGGCCAGTGGTAGGGTAGCGTGACAATGACGGTGAAACACGTGATTCATGGTGTGCTCGTAGTGAGGGGTGAGTGGGATGCTGATACTATCATGTATCAACTGCCGTATTTTACAGTGGCTTAGCTCCTTCGTGGGCTTTGGAATACACGTCGTAAAATCTACGACTGAAAGATGTGAGCTAGAATGGTTCAGTTGTCGTTCATATCATCTGCAGTATGCTAATCGTACTGGCTGCTGATTGGCTGTCAGCAGTGACTTATCTTTATCTATGAGAGAGGTTTCATTTATGAACACAAGTACGAATAGAACTCGCCTGACCGCATTGTTGTTGGCCATCAGTCTAGTTTCACTGCAGACCTATGCCGACAGCAGGCGAACCGGGGTCGATTCAATGACCTCAGCTGTAGCCGGTGGATTACTCTTCTCCGGGTCCGCTCAAGCATCCAGTTATCAGGATCTGGGGTATGCGGTACGTAAATTAGAAAATCGCAGCAGTGATTTTATTGAACAATTTGACCAGCAGAGTGAATACCTAAATTACGAGGAGCTAGACGGCAATCGCATTTTCCGCCAGGGTCTGCAGCATTTTGATTGGCTGGTGCAGAAGTTGAAAAGAAAAGTAGCCTCCGGGCAGCAGGCTTATCTTCTACAGGACTTATTCGAGCGGATCATGGTGCAGGCTGATGATATCGAGCTTGATCTTCCTGGGCTGGAGGGAATTCGTCAGCTGCGCCGACCCTGGCGGCGCGTCAAGCTCAGCTTGCGACAGGTCGATAATTTGTTGTCGAAGTTGATCAACCGTAACGGCAATATTCGTCAGATACCACGCTCAATTCCAGACTCAACACAATTACCATGGCAGCAGCCTCGTAAGAAGTCGACGCCCAAGCCGCGC
>CAYQAP010000027.1:3319-23579 GCA_964415515.1 uncultured Gammaproteobacteria bacterium
CTCAACACAATTACCATGGCAGCAGCCTCGTAAGAAGTCGACGCCCAAGCCGCGCCCTCAAGCCAGACAGTATCCAAGCTGGCAGGAAATTCGTGCCGATAATGACATCATTGAAGATTACAGTGAGCGGGCGAAGAATGCTTTCATGGCTCAGTTAAACACGAATCCAATATTGCAACGCCAGCCATGGGCTCGCCAGACCAGAGACCAGCTTAGCGGATTTGATCAAAGTGCCAATCGACTGCGCAAAATTGTCTACACCCGACCTCAGAATCCAGGCGCCGCAGTGACCCCGACCGTGCGGCAGATGCAGGCCCAACGCCAGTCACTGGATCGGTTAATGCAGGGGCGGAAAGTGAATCGAGAAACCCGAAATTACTGGTCTGTGATCGGTAAAAAACTGGATCACCTTTCCTGTCTGTTGCAGCGCGATGGATGCCTCCTGTAAGCAGCTATTGATGTGAAAAGGAGCTTGGGGGAGTGATATCCGCGCTATGGCTGATTGAAATAGCCTCCTAGGTTTTGCAGTCAGCAGCCACCGTGTCGATGACTTGTCGCAATGTATCGTGATCGTGGCAGACCGGGAACTGAGGGAATTCCTGACATAACGCATCGGTTGGCCGAAACAGAATTCCGGCATCAGCCTGTTGCAGCATGCCGCCGTCATTATAGGAATCTCCAGCTGCAATGACCTTGAAATTCAGGTTTTGCAGAGCGCGAACTGAGGCGGTTTTCTGATCTCGTTGGCGTAGGCGATAGCCGGTGATACTCCCTTCTTGATTGATCGTCAGGTTGTGACAGAACAGTGTTGGCATGCCCAGTTGCTCAATCAAAGGGCTGGCGAACTGATAGAAAGTGTCTGAGAGGATAATCAGTTGGTAGTGACTTCGCAGCTGCTTAACAAAGCTGGTAGCACCATCAAAAGGACGTATATCGGCAATGACCTGCTGAATGTCAGCCAGTTTCAAATCATGCTGGTGTAGCAGTTGCAGCCGATGTTGCATCAGCCGGTCGTAGTCGGCGATGTCACGGGTGGTGAGCTGCAAGGCTTCGATGCCGGTGCACTCTGCCACGCGAATCCAAATTTCCGGGACCAGTACACCTTCTAGATCGAGACAGACGATATCCATGTCGTGTTCCTTGTTGTCAAATGGTTCGCAAGATATCGGTTTTGTCGCTCAGTCGCAAGTCCCTTTCGAGCCGGGTGAGCAGATGAAGAACTACTGGCCATTTATTTCCCAAGACTTGCTTTGCCATGTTCTCTGCTTTCGCCCGGGTTAGTGGAAACTTTACTGCTCTGGAATGGGTCAAAATTATTACTGAAAACCAGATAAATCTCTTGACTGTGATGAAAACTATGATCACTATTCGATTATTAACTGACTAGTCAATTACTGTTCGGATCAGGCTTGTTTTCCGGGCATTGATTTCATAAGCACATATACAGCAAATGCCGGAGTGGTGTAGCCATGATTGACCAAGATGATGATTTGGATCTGAATTCTCTGGATGACAAAGAGCTTGTGGCACAAATGCAGGATGATCTTTATGATGGCTTGGGACCAGAAGTTAGCGAAGGCGTCGATATCCTGTTGGCACGTGGCTGGAATGCCAGTGACATTCTCGATGGTGCACTGGTCGAAGGTATGCGTATAGTGGGCATCGATTTTCGTGATGGTATCCTCTTTGTTCCGGAAGTGCTGATGTGTGCCAATGCCATGAAAGGTGGGATGGCGATTTTGCGCCCTTTGCTGGCCGAAAATGAAAATGCCCCGAAAATGGGCAAGCTTGTGATCGGTACTGTTAAGGGTGATATTCACGATATCGGTAAAAATCTGGTCGGTATGATGATGGAAGGGGCCGGGTTTGAAGTTTTTGACCTGGGGATCAATAATCCGGTCGAAAAATATCTCGAAGCAGTCGACCAGCATCAACCGGATATCCTCGGTATGTCAGCCTTGCTGACCACCACCATGCCGTATATGGGTCTGGTGATCGAAGAGTTTGATAAACGGGGCATCAAGGACCAGCTTTCGATTATGGTTGGCGGTGCACCTCTGACCCAGGAATTTGCCGACGCTGTGGGGGCTCATGCCTATGGGCGTGATGCTGCGACAAGTTCTGAGTTGGCTCGACAACTCGTAGCACGGCACACGCAAGGCCGTTATGCAAGCGCCTGAGTGTTCCCAGCGTTTGCTGGTCATTGCCTGTGGCGCACTGGCAGCCGAAGTCATCGCGGTACTGCGACCGGCAGGAGATGCCGTCAAGGTATGCTGCCTGCCGGCTAGATGGCACAATGAGCCCAAAAATATACCGGCTGGCGTGCGTGCACTGATAGATCAGAACCTTCCACATTATGACCAAATCTTTGTGGCTTATGGGGATTGTGGAACGGCGGGTGCTCTGGATAAAGTACTAGCAGAATACGGCATTGAACGTCTTCCGGGACCACACTGTTACAGTTTTTATGCCGGTACGGAACAATTCGAAGCCTTGGTCGAAGAAGAGCCAGGCAGTTTTTTTGTGACCGATTATCTGCTCAGAAATTTTCAGCGTTTAGTCATAACTGGCCTGGGACTGGATCGCTATCCACAGCTGCTCGAAACCTATTTCGGCAACTACAGGCGTCTGGTCTATCTGGCTCAGCGTAGTGATGAATCTCTTAGAGATCAAGCGCAGGAAGCGGCTCGACAACTTGGCCTGGAGCTGGTCTACCGAACTGTCGGCTATGGAATGCTGGGCAGTCAATTGGTACAACTGGCCGAGCCAGATAGCACAACATCAAGTGCTGAGGTCTCGACAATGCAACAAGTCGCCTGACCATGTATACGGTTCGTCAGTGGTCCACCCGGCATGCGGGCACACTTGAAACACTTTATTTAGGGTTATCACCCTGGTTGTTCAAGCTACTTTTGTTGCTGAGTCGAGTAAGTGGCAACCGGTTGGATGGGGCGATCACCTGGTTTGAGAAGATGCTGAAGGGACTGCTCTTCGATTGCAAGATGTGTGGCGAATGTGTGCTGTCCAGTACCGGCATGACCTGTCCGATGAATTGCCCCAAACAGATGCGCAATGGACCCTGCGGTGGGGTGCGGGCAGATGGCTGCTGTGAGGTAAAAGCGCAGATGCCTTGTGTCTGGGTGGCGGCATGGAAAGGCAGTCACCGGATGCGCTATGGCCAGCGTATAGAAGAGTTGCAATTTGCGGTCGATCGTAGTCGAGCCGGTAGCTCGGCCTGGCTTGCGTTAGCCCGAACCCACCCTTCTGAACGGCAATTGTAATCATGCTGATTGCAGATATGGATGCCATGAATCCTGGTTCGGATTTCCCCCTGAACCCCGACGATCCTTTGCCGAAGTTGCCCGGGCATGTTTCCCGTGGCCGCTTCGAACAGGTGCTTAGGGCCGGGCATTTTGCCGTGACCGCAGAAATCGCACCACCGGATTCGGCTGATCCTGTTGAGGTGGCCGAGCGGGTGCAGCTGTTTGATGGCATTGTCGACGCGGTCAATGCTACCGATGGCTCCGGAGCCAACTGCCATATGTCGAGTGTTGCTGTCTGTGCATTGCTGACTCGGATGGGGTATTCACCGATTTTTCAAATCTCCTGCAGAGACCGAAATCGTATCGCCATCCAGGGAGATATTCTCGGTGCAGCGGCGATGGGAATTTGCACCGTTCTCAGCCTGTCCGGCGATGATGTCAGAGCAGGTGATCACCCGCAAGCGATGCCGGTATTTGATCTGGACAGTATTTCATTATTGGCAACGGTGCGGGTGATGTGTGATGAGTCACGGTTTTTAAGCGGCCGCAAACTGACCCAGGCCCCGGCGCTGTTTTCCGGTTCAACCATTAATCCATTCGTACCACCGTACCAGCAGCGGGTGCGGCAATTGCACAAGAAAATCGAGGCTGGGGCCTTGTTCATCCAGACTCAATATTGTTTTGATCTCGAGCGAATGCGTAGCTTCATGCAACAGGTGGTAGATCAGGGGTTGGCCGAGCGCTGCTATATTCTGCCCGGAGTCGGGCCCTTGCCATCGGCACGAACTGCTCGCTGGATACGCAGCAATGTGCCCGGTGTGCATATCCCGGACACTGTAATAGCCCGCCTTGAAGGCAGCCACAATCAAGCCGAAGAAGGCAAACAGCTTTGTATTGAAATGATGCAGGCCCTCAAGGAAGTGCCCGGGGTCAGCGGGGTTCATGTTATGGCCTATCGGCAGGAAAGACACGTCGCCGAAATGGTTCGAAAAAGTGGTGTGCTGGGGCAGCGAATCCCTTGGTACCCGCATGCCGATGCGGTAGAAATTGCCGCAGATTTTCATATGCCAGATACGCCAGGTACAGTACCTTCAACAAGTGAAACATCATAATCCTATTATTTATCACCAGTTTCTTTCACCACAGGATACGGAATATGATCAATACAATACTCAGTTCGGCCAGTCGGGAAGTCATCATCGGTTTTGACCATCCTTTTGTCATGATCGGTGAACGCATCAATCCCACTGGACGGAAGTTGTTGGCTGCAGAAATGATGGCCGGGGACTTCAGCCGTGTCCAAAGCGATGCTCTGGCTCAGGTCGCTGTCGGGGCCCAGATGCTGGATGTCAATGCCGGTATTCCCCTGGCCGATGAACCGGCAATCCTGGCTCGGACGATTGAACTGGTGCAGGGTTTAACGGATGTGCCCTTGTCGATCGATTCCTCCATTATCGAAGCGTTGGAGGCTGGTTTGGCGGTGTACCAGGGCAAGGCGCTGGTGAACTCAACGACTGGTGAAGATGCGGTCATGGAGCGAGTGTTGCCACTGGTGAAAAAATACCATGCGGCCGTGGTCGCGATCAGCAATGATGAAACCGGTATTTCCGAAGACCCAGACAAGCGTTTTGAGATTGCCAAAAAGATCGTTGAACGGGCAGCTGACTACGGGATTCCACGTGAAGACGTGGTCGTAGATCCATTGGTGATGCCGATTGGCGCGGTTGGTGGTGCTGGTCAGCAGGTATTTCAATTGGTCAAGCGCCTGCGCAATGAACTGAAGGTCAATACCACCTGTGGTGCATCCAATATGAGTTTTGGTCTGCCCAATCGGGCCGGTATAAACTACGCATTTTTGCCGATGGTGGCACAGGCAGGCATGACATCGGCAATTGTCAACCCCCTGCATGATGGACTGGTGCAGGCGGTGAAGGCCGCCGATGTATTGTTGGCTCACGATGAAAATTGCCAGGCTTGGATTCAGCGTTATCGTGAACCTGTAGCGGTCGACAGTGTGGCCGGCCGCAGCCGTGGACGCCGCCGTCGCCGTGGTTAGCTGACATGGTTCACTTGTCTGCCTATGCCGCAGCGAAAAAATAATGATGGACCCGGTAACGTCCTCTGTCAGTATCGTATTTACTCCTTCTGGAATTCGTGGCCAGTTTCCTGTGGGCACTTCGATTATGGATGCTGCCCGCCAGCTTGGCGTCGACCTCAGTTCTATCTGTGGGGGTCGGGGTCTGTGCGGGCGCTGTATTTGCGAACCGGTACCCGGTCACCAGCAAAAATACGCAATCAACAGCCGACCAGAGCATTTGACGACGATTTCAGAAGGTGAATTGTCTTTTCGGGCCCGGCGCGGTCTTGAGGAAGGGTTGCGTCTGGCCTGTCGTACACATGTACTCGGTGATATGGTGATTGCGGTACCGGAAGAAAGTCAGGAATATTGTTCCATAATCCGCAAATCCGGGGTGCAGGTCGATATTCCCCTGCAACCGGTTATCCGTCTGCATTATTGTGAGTTGCTGGCGCCGGGACTTGAATCTAATCCCGGTGAGGAAGCGACCCTGGTCGAGGCGTTGCGTACACAATGGAATTTTCCCCAGCTGCGTCTGCATCCGCGGCTCCTGCCGCTATTACAACGCAGTTTGCGGGATGCCGAATATCGAGTCACAGCAGCGATTCGCGATGGCTGCGAAATTGTCGCTCTTTGGCCCGGATTCCGGGATCATGTGTATGGTGCAGCCATCGATATCGGTTCTACCACCATGGCCGTATATCTCTATGACCTGGTAACCGGCAAGCTGGTATACCAGGCCTCGGCCATGAATCCACAGATTCGCTATGGAGAAGACCTGATGAGTCGGGTTTCCTACACCATGATGCACCCTGAAGGGGCCAATAGGATGACCGCCGCGGTGCAGTCGGTACTCAACAAGCTGTTGCGGGAGGCCTGTGAGCAGGCAGAAGTTGATCCAGAAGATTGTCTGGAATTGGTACTGGTCGGTAATCCGGTCATGCATCATTTAATGCTCGGTATTTCACCCGTTGAGTTAGGTCAGGCTCCATTTCCTGCAGCCACCTGTTCTTGGGTAGACCTTCCTGCTAGTGATCTTGACCTTGACCTCAATCCACTGACCCGAGCTTCATTTCTACCCTTGATTGCCGGTCATGTTGGTGCGGATACCGCGGCAATGTTGCTGTCCCAGCTAGACCGCTTGGACGAGCGCGTGACCTTGTTGGTTGATATTGGAACCAATGCCGAAATCGTATTGGCCAAGGGTTCGCGTTTGTACTCCACTTCTTCACCGACAGGACCGGCCTTTGAAGGCGCAGAAATCACCTGTGGCATGCGCGCTGCAACCGGTGCCATTGAGCGAGTCCGGATCGAACCGGCAACCGGCAGGTTGAAGTTTCGGATTATCGGTTGCGAGCATTGGTCCGACACCGAGGCATTTCAGCAATGCGATCTACCGGTGTCAGGTATCTGCGGCTCCGGGATTATCGAAGCCCTGGCTGAAATGGCTCGGGTCGGAGTTCTCGATCGCAGTGGTGCCTTGGTGACGACCAGAGCAATACCCGGTTTGATCCGGATCGATACCAGCTGGCGTTATTATCTGGGCGATCCAGCCAGCTCAAAAATCTTTATTCAGCAGAGTGATATTCGGGCCATCCAGTTGGCTAAAGCCGCCTTGCATGCCGGGGTGAGATTGCTGATGGATGCCCTGGGCTGTAAGCAGCTGCAGCGGGTGTTGCTGGCTGGTGCCTTCGGAAGCCATATCGATCCGGAATATGCCATCGCAATCGGGTTGTTTCCCGAGCCAATCGCACCCTCAGCAGATGTTTCGGCCGTGGAATCGATCGGAAATGCAGCCGGTACCGGGGCAACGATGGCTTTGCTCAACGAGCAATATCGTCACATTATTCGTAGCAGGGTGCTGGATGTGAACAAGATCGAAAGCGCCCTGGCACCGGCTTTTCAGGATTATTTTGTCTCCGCCATGGCGTTTCCAGAAGCCCCGGAAGCCATGGCCAGACCGGGTCGAGGTTATCGACGCAGAACCCGAACACGAACATAACAGACAGGAGAGACGAGATGTCAAGAGAACAACGGCGCAGAAGACGACACGCGCAGCCTGAATACGGGTCAGAGGCGCAGGAAGTGACGCTTCGATCTCCTTATATCACGCGCAATGTCCCTGTTTTTGAATTGCTCGATGATGCCGGATTGACACTAATCGAGACCAACGCCGACCGCATTCTGGAGGAAATCGGGATCGAGTTTCGTAACGACCCGGCGGCACTGCAACTGCTGCAGCAGGCCGGAGCCGTAATCGATGGAGAGCGGGTACGTTTTCCGCAAGGTATGTGCCGCGAGATTATTCAGCGTTCGGCACCTGCCAGCTTTATCCAGCACGCCAGAAACCCGGCGAATAATATCGAAATAGGGGGCAAGAATACGGTCTTTGCCCCTGCCTATGGCAGCCCTTTTATCAGAAATCTTGAGGAAGGTCGGCGGTATGCTACCATCGAAGATTTTCGAAATTTTGTCAAACTTGCTTATAGCACACCACATTTGCACCATTCCGGTGGGACCATTTGTGAACCGGTGGATCTGCCGGTTAACAAGCGTCATTTTGATATGATCTATTCCCATCTGCGCTATTCCGACAAGCCCTTCATGGGTTCGGTGACTGCCCCGGAACGGGCCGAAGATTCGGTGGCGATGGCGAAAATTGTTTTTGGTGATGAATTCGTTGAAAATCATGCGGTAATACTGAGTCTGATCAATGCCAGTTCTCCTATGGCCTTCGATGCCACCATGCTTGGTGCAGCCCGGGTGTACGCACTGCATAATCAGGCTACTATCATCACCCCTTTTATCGTTGCAGGTGCCATGGCACCGGTGACTGTGGCGGCGGTAGCTGCACAAAGTCTGGCCGAAGGCTTGGCGGGGATGACCTTTATTCAGCTGACCCGGCCTGGGGCACCGATGCTGTATGGTAATTTTGTGATGTCGATGTCGATGCAGACCGGTGCACCAACCTTTGGTAGTCCTGAAGCGGCGCAGGCTTTAAATATCGGCGCTTCATTGGCCCGACGCCTGGGTGTGCCTTTTCGTAGTGGCGGTTCGCTCTGTGCCTCGAAAGTGGCCGATGCCCAGGCCGCTTATGAGTCCAGCAGTACCTTGCAGGCCACGGTGACTGCCGGGGTCAATTTTGTATTGCATACCGCTGGCTGGTTGGAAGGGGGTCTGGTTATGGGGTATGAAAAATTTATTCTCGATTGTGATCAGGCAGGTATGGCTCGGGTCATGCTTGAGGGCATCGACCTCAGCGAGAATGGTCAGGCTATGGATGCCATTCATGAAGTCGGTCCGGGCGCACATTTTCTGGGTTGTGCCCATACCCGGAAAAATTTCAGGCACGCTTTTTACCGTTCACAAACAGCCGATAACAACAGCTGGGAGCAGTGGGTTGAAGACGGCGAGCTGGATGCCCCGCAACGAGCTGAAAAAATCTGGCACAAGATGCTTGAAGACTACCAGGAGCCTGCTCTGGATGTGGCTATTCTGGAGCAACTTGATCATTTTGTTGCAACCCGTAAGGCCAGTTTTGAGGATGCTAACTACTGACCCCTGTGCTCCTGTTTATTTCTGCACTGTGAGCTCCCGGATTGTGACCAGCACCTCATCGACGTGGTTTTTAACCTTAACCTTGCGCCAGCTGTGTTGTACGACACCCTGCTCATCGAGCAGGAAACTGCTGCGCTCGATGCCGACAAAGCTACGGCCATAGAGTTTTTTCGGTTTAAGGACATTGAACAGCCGGCACAGGCTTTCGTCACTGTCACTGGCCAGGGCAAACGGCAATTCGAGTTTGTTGCGAAATTTCTCGTGGCTGGCCAGACTGTCACGGGAAATGCCGATGACCACGGTATTCAGTGCTTTAAGCTGTGCGGTGGCATCGCGAAAACCTTGGGCCTCTGCGCTACAGCCGGGGGTATTGTCCCTCGGGTAGAAGTACAACAGCAGGTAGCGACCGAGAAAATCAGAACGCTTGACGGTCAGATTGCCGGTTAGATACAGTGTGAAATCCGGCAGCACAGATTCTTGCTCATTCATTGAGGCCTCCTGGCACAGCTTACAGGACTGAAGTATACCCTGTTGATACGGCTTCGGTTGCAGGTAGATTTCGGTCAAGAATTATCACCGTCGGCCGATACACCGTTCGTTGGGGTGAAAAATAATGGTCGAAACAGCGTCTACAGAACGGGAGTTAGCCAGTTTTTTGGTACTCTCTTCCCATGGTCGAAGTGAACATCGACAGGCAAGGTGTTTGCGTTGCTTTCTGGAGTGCAGGGAAGTTTCATGCTGGGAAATATGACATCAAAGAAACTCTTTACCGGGTTGTTTGTACTGTTGATTCTCGCGGTAGGGACCTATGTTGGTTATAACACGGTCATGCTGCGAAAGCTTGGCAATCTGTCCGCACGGCTCGATAGTCTGAAGCAGGTGAATCAGAAAATGCTATCGGCCAGATACGCGTCGGTACAGATGCAACAATTTCTCACAGATGTGGCGGCTACCGGGATCAGGGACGGGATTGAAGAAGCCACAACAAATCTTGAAAAGGGGATACTGGCATTGCAGCAGGTGGCAACCATGCAGCCATCTTTGCGTTCCGGAACCCGTACTCTGGTGATCGATCTGCAGCAGTTGATGTCGGTTGGAACTCGTATGGCAGATCTTTACATCAGCCAGGGCAGGGAGGCCGGCAATCAGCTCATGAAACAGCCGGGTGACGGGTTTGATGACTTGGTGCTCAAGATCAATAAAAAAATGTCTGCACTGGTCGAAGGGTTATCTCGCAAGGTGTTGTACAGTGAATCTACGATTGATACGAGTATTTCGAACCTGCGTATTGCCAGTCTGGTGCTGGCGGTACTGGTGATTGCACTGATGCTGTTGTTTATGATATTGCTGCTGGTGAGGTTGCTGAATCCACTGCACGAGATGCAACAGAAAATGGCCGCAATGAGTGATCGTGGTGGGGATCTGACACAACGAATGCAGGTCAAGGGAGGGGATGAAATTGCTACGGCCGGATTATCCTTTAATCATTTTGTGTCAGGAATTCAATCAATACTGCAACGAGTCTATCATGCCATCCTGAAACTGGGGGTGTCCAGTAAGCGTATGGAAAAGGTGTATCGGCAGACCATGGACAGCATGCAACAGCTCCATCACAAGGCAGGCCAGGTTGCAAATGCGATGCAGGAAATGACTGCTTCGGTAGAGGACGTGTCACAGAATACCTCCCAGGCTGCACAGGCTGCAGGGGATGCCAACAGGGTAGCCAAAGTCGGACAACAGGTGATCGAGGAAAATATCGGTTCGATTGGCGAGTTGGCGGAAACTGTGGCCCGAGCTACAACGACTATTATGCAGTTGCAACAGAGCACCCGTCAGATCGAGACTATTCTGGAAGTGATCCGGGGTATTTCCGAACAAACCGATTTGCTGGCATTAAATGCTGCGATCGAGTCAGCACGAGCGGGTGAGGCGGGCAGGGGATTTGCGGTGGTGGCTGATGAAGTCCGTATTCTGGCCGGACGCACTCGGGATGCTACGACACAGATACAAGAAATGATCGAGCAGTTTCAGGCAGATACCCGCACCTCTGTAACGGCAATGGAACAAGGGCAGTCTCAGGTAAACAGCACTGTTGATCTGTCTAAAAAAGCGCGCAAGGTCCTGGAGGATATTCATCTTGCGGTGGACTTGATGGAGCGTATGAATACGCAGATTGCTGCTGCGACCGAGCAACAGCGAGCGAACAGTGATGAAATCAGCCGCAATATAGCTACAGTTGCGGAAATTGCTGAAACCACAACCGGCAATGCCGGCCATACCGGCTTGGTCAGCCATCAATTGTTATTGATTGCCAGGCAGACCGAGGCCTTGTTGCAACAATTTGATGTCGGTGCGTTCGAACGTGATATCGATATGGATATATTGGCCGAGTGGGACGAGCAGACTTTCGGGGTCGGTGTCGTCTACATTGACAGCCAACATCAGGAGTTATTCGGTCTCGTTAACCGACTCTACGCAATATTAAACCATAACAAGGATCGTGCGGAAGAACAGGCAGTTTTTGTGGAATTGCTGAATTATGCGGTGACTCATCTGACTGATGAAGAAGAGTTAATGCGCCGTGCCCACTATGCCGGGTACGAACAGCACAAGGCGATACATGAAGGGCTTCTGGCTCAGGCGACGGCCATGAAACAACGCTATGACAAAGGGGAACCCGGTGTGGCGGTAGAATTGTTGTTGTTTTTGAAACAGTGGTTGGTCGATCATATTCAGCAAGAGGATCGTCAATTTATCGAAGCCATGGCAGCGGCGGGGCTGCAGCACGCCAAACCCTTGGATAAGCCCCTAGGTGACTGACTCCTGAGCAGAGTTTGGTGCTTTGGGGTGATCATGGCCACAGTTCCAGCAGAACTCGAAGCTGCCGGCATTGGTTTCGTTACAGTACAGGCAGTGCCAGTCGGGCTTCGATTCGGACGATTCAAAACGCTGTTGTAGCAAGCACAAGGCAGTTTGTTCATCTTGGTCATGGAGTAGCCACACTTCAGGCCAGCTGTCGTGGGGTGAAAGATCGCCGCTGCCTCCGGCTGCATACTGGTTGCGGATGCAGCATTCAAGACCTGCCTGCAGCAAGGCATCTCTGACCATCCAGACCATAAATCGATCCTCGCTGGTGAATATCTTCTGCATAGTACTTTTGTGGATCCGCTACCCGAAAGCAAAGATTCATGGGATCGGTCTGTTGTATCACATTGCAGCAATCTCCGCCAGGTGCTTTTTTTGCGCAGTATTTGTTTTGCGATTTTCCCATGCCATTGTTATCCTTGGAGACAAAGGAACAGGATCGACCCGCTAACCACACATTGGGAAAGTGGCGAAAGGGTGAACTGGGATTAGAAATGACGGATCATCTATCAAAGCAATCGAGCTCCGACGACGAAGGCTATCGACCAAATGTCGGGATTATCGTGGGCAATAGCAGGGGACAGGTATTGTGGGCGAGGCGTGCCCGCCTGGATGGCTGGCAGTTTCCACAGGGTGGTATCGAAGCCGAGGAAACCAGCGAGCAAGCCGCCTATCGCGAACTGCACGAAGAAGTGGGTTTGCAGCAATCTGATGTACGGCTCCTGGCTTGCACAGAGCAATGGCTGCGCTATGATTTACCGCGTCGTTACTTGCGCCACGGCAGTTCGTTTCGGGGCCAGAAGCAGCGTTGGTATTTATTTGAGATGCTGGCTAAAGATCAGTGTGTTAACCTTGCGATCTACCACACTCCAGAGTTTGATGCTTGGCGTTGGGTCGACTACTGGGTTCCGCTCGAGCACATTATCGGTTTCAAGCGTCACGTGTACCGTCAAGCTTTGACAGAGCTGGAACCCTTTATGAAACGACTATCAAAGAAATAGGGGGACACAATACCTATTTATTAAAATAGGGGAAATAATACCTAAGGAAATAGGGGATAGCCGTTCAAGGGTCCGGCTCAAAGATGCTGATAATCTGTACTCGGCCGTCTTTAAATTCGAGTGCCAGGCCTTTGTCAGGGTATAGCAGCTGGCCGTTATCACCGGGTTGCCCTGCGCCAAACAGACTGCGGACCTGCACGGGCAGCATTCCAAATTGCAAGCCATCCACAGTCTGATAAGGGGATGCCAAATGGGCTCGAAATGACAAGCGGCTGACCCGGTCATTGCGACTGGTGACGATAATGTCGGTGTTGCCGAGCCCGTGGTACAGCCATTGATGCTGGCGTCCCAGAAAACCGGCTTTTTGTCGTTGTTGTGGTGGTCCCCAGGCCTTGATTACCTGCAACACAGGTTGGCCAATGCGAACCTTTTTCAAACCCACGCCAGGCGTCAGAAAAATATCCTGCTGCAAGTATTTCAGCAAGGTTTGCAAGCGTTGCGGAGATAATGCCTGGGCAGGTGATGCCAGCAGTGCCAAGCATAACACCGGCAATACTAGCAACTGAAACCAGCCGGGTCGGCCCGAGTGATCGAACTGTTTCACTGGGATCATCTTGCCGGCCGGTGTGTTCAATATTGCAGTTGTCCCAGGCTTATTCAGGGTTTGAATCCGAAATGATGCTTGGCGGCATCGGGTTTTGTTCAAGAACGAAATGTTCCAGTTGGCCATTGAGCATAATAATAACACCCCGGCGCCGGTCGCTGCTTTCGTCGACATAGTCAAAACTGTAGCGGCGCCGCCAAAATAAATGTTGTCCGGTCCATGCCAGCCGCATGGATGAAAGAGCCGCTGTGCCGTCCAGAAATTGCCAGCCCAGCTTTCGGCACTGTTGACGAGCCAGCCTGGTGGCTTGTTCTCGGGTGCGGAGTGAGTCGATAATCAGTAACACCAGAATGGCAATCAGAATAAGTCCCAATATGGGCGACATGTGTACCTCGCTGTGGGGCTGCTACTGTACCGGAAACATCTTGCCGGGGTTGAGAATATTGTGTGGATCGAATTGTTGCTTGATTCGACGCATCAACGCCAGTGTGACCGGTTCAATTTCGCGATCTACATAATCCCGCTTCTCCAACCCGGTGCCGTGCTCTCCTGACAGTGTGCCCCCCAGTTGCAGGACCAGATCAAACAAAGCCTCCAGACAAGGCCGCGCATTATTGGTCTGGATCGGGTCCTGGGTGTCGTAAAGAAGATTGGTATGCAGATTGCCGTTGCCCGCATGGCCGAAATTGACGATAGGGATAGCGAAATGCCTGCTGATTTGTTTTAGTCCACGGATCAGTTCCGGGATCCGGGAAACCGGTACGACGATGTCTTCATTCAGTTTGTTCGGGGCGATGGTACGCAAGGCCGGGGACAGTGCTTTGCGGGCAGCCCAGATTTTTTCGGTTTGAGCTGCAGTTGTAGCCTTCTCCAGACTGAGCAATTGTGGAGAATCTACTGCGAGAGACACCGCTTCGGCAGCCCGGGACATGGCGACTTTTGGGCCATCAACTTCGATTAACAGCATAGCCTGTGCGTCTGCAGGCAGGTTCTTGTAGCCTTGCTGCCGGATCAGCTGCAGACAGGCTTGATCAATAAATTCCAGTGCGCAGGGTGTCAGTGGTTGAGCCATGAGGCGGACAACGGCCGTGGTGGCCGCTTCTACCGTAGCAAACAGCGCCTGAAAGCTGATCCGACTTTCTGCGAGCGGAGTGAGTTTAAGCAGTGCTTCGGTGATAATCGCCAATGTTCCTTCTGAACCCACCAGCAGGCGGGTCAAATCATAGCCCACTACTCCCTTGCTGGTGTAAACACCGGTGCGCAGAGACTGGCCATCCCCGGTTACTGCCCGAAGGCCCAGGACGTGGTCACGGGGTGTGCCGTATTTGACAGCCCGGGGTCCGGCACTGTTAAAGCCGAGGTTGCCGCCAATGCTGCAGAATGCCGCACTGGAAGGGTCCGGTGGCCAGAACAGACCATACTCGGCAGCGGCTTGCTGTACGTCCTGGTTGAGGACCCCGGGTTGAACCCGTGCGACTCTGTTGGCGGCATCAATTTGTGGTTTGGCTTGCATCCGCTCCAGACTGAGTACGACACCGCCTGCAATGGGGACTACACCGCCCGTGGTACCGGTACCGCGGCCACGCACGGTCAGAGGTAATTGTGCTTGATGACAGGCACGCACAATGGCGACCACCTGTTCATGCTGGTCTGCGAACACGACCAGATCAGGCGCATGATGGCGTCGTGAATTATCACCGCCATAGACCCAGGTATCGCCCGGTTCAGTGTGAATGTTGTGTTCGCCGACAGCTTGTTTCAGCGCGGTGAGCAGTGTGTTGGTAATAGCTGATTTAACAGTTCCGGACATTATTCTGTTGAATCCGTTCTATTATGTCAGTTGTCGAACGTGGGTAGAGGATGGGGATGGCATGCACTTGTCCGCCATGGTCGAGGACATAATCGGCCCCGACAATGTGTTCTGGTAGCCAATCGCCCCCTTTTACCAGACAATCAGGCTGGATTATCCGTATCAGGGAAGCCGGTGTGGTCTCGTCAAATGCTACTACCAGACTCACCGAGGCCAATGCGGCGAGGACTGCCATACGGTCGGCCAATGGGTTGCATGGCCGGTTAGCCCCTTTTCCCAGTTGACGGACCGAGTCATCACTGTTTACGGCGACGATCAGGCTATTGCCAAGTTGTGCCGCCTGATCCAGGTAGCTGACATGGCCACGGTGCAGGATATCGAAGCAACCATTGGTGAGTACCAGCGGTCGTGACAGGGTGATCAGTTGTTGTTTCAGGGCCTCTTTTGAGGCCACAATTTTGTGTTCAAAACAGATCACTGGGGTGAAATATACTCGAAAACCTTGACCACCCGGGTGACTCCGCTGACCGTGGTAGCCGCTTTGGCGGCAGCGTTGCCCTCTACCCGGGTTACCAGCCCCATCAGGTAGACCACACTAGCCTCGGTAACAACCTTGATATTGGTAGCACTGAGGTTGCTGGCACTGAGCATGGCAGTCTTCACCTTGCCGGTAATCCAGGTGTCCTGACTGCGACTGCCCAGACCCGAGCTCTGGGCCACACGAATCTGGTTAATGACTTTACTGGCTTCCGGGTAGCTGCTGGCAATTTGTACAGCCCGGTTGCGCAGGTAAGCGGTCGGTGTCTCTCCGGTCAGCAATATGATGCCGTTGATCGTAGTCACGTTGACGTGAGACTTGCCTTGTCGCAACTGATCATCTAATTTGATTCTGGTACTGATCTTTATTTCTACTTTGTTATCATCAACATAATTGCCGACGGTTCTTCGGTCCGAAGCAATATCAATGGAAGTGATGGAAGCAATGCCCACCGCGGTTGCAACACAGCCGGAAGTACTTATCGTTGTCAGTGTCAGCGCTGCGACCAGCAGCGTGGCCAGAGGCCCTCCGGTTTGTTGAATCCTGGTCGTAATGCCAGGTAGTTTTTCAGTCATGAGCTTTTTCCTCAGCAAAATTACGATCGATTAGATCACACAAACAATGGATAATCAGGCCATGGACTTCCTGGATACGCGCAGTGGCCTGGGCAGGGACACGAATTTCAACATCATCAGCTTGTATGGCTGAGGTCAGTGAACCACCACTGCCTCCTGACAGCAGTACACAGTGCATTTGCAGTGTATGGGCGGTTTTTACGGCTTCAATGACACTCGGCGAGTTGCCGGAGGTGCTGATCGCCAGCAGAGTATCTCCGGGTTGACCAAGTCCTTGCAGTTGACGGCTGAAGACCTGATCATAAGCCTGGTCATTGGCAATGCTGGTCAAACTGGAGCTGTCAGTGGTCAGCGCCATGGCCCGCAAGGCAGGGCGCGGCCGCAAATAACTGCCCAGCAATTCAGCTGAAAAGTGCTGAGCGTCAGCGGCTGAGCCTCCGTTGCCACAGCTGAAAATACAGTGATTCATGTTTAGGCAATCGATCAGCAGAGCAGCAGCTGCAGCGATCGGCTCGCGGATTGCCGCGGCGGCTCGTTGCATGGTGGTCAGGCTGGCCTGTATTTCTGCTTCAATCAGCGACAGCAAGGGATTGCTGGCCACTGTCACGGCTGCTTGTTTGATTTGTGATTGCATTCAGAAGGCGTCTCTTATCCACTCCAGTACGTAATTGTCCGGGGTTCCGGTAATGGCGACGACATCAAACCGACAGGCTGTATCAATCTGTCGACACTGTTGCAAGTATACCTGTGCTGTCGTACGAATACGTTGCTGTTTTTGCTGCCCCACTGTTTCCTCCGGCGATCCGAAACGGGCTGATTTTCGTATTCTGACTTCTACAAATACCGTTTCTTGCCCATCCTGAGCGATGAGGTCAATTTCACCCATTCGGGTCCGAAAGTTTCGGTGCAGAATTGTCAGTCCCTGGGACAGCAGGTGGTTGCCAGCGATCAGTTCCGCCTGGTGACCAATTTGAGTTGTTGTTTCCGGTGTTTCCAATCTTGATTTCACGGATCATGGCTCCCGGTTGATTGTTGAGGTCTGGAGGTGTTACGCCATTGCGGTTTGCCCCGGTGTAGACTCCAAGCGTAATGTCGGCTGGGTCGACAACGGCTTGACCATCGATAAAAACAGCCCATAGCGGATAGCGTTGTAAACGCCGATTTTTATCCATCCGCATGGTGGCAGAGATGCCGTTGAAAACGCGGTCGGGTTGTAACCGTAGATAGCTGAGGTGGGGCAGAATACGATAGGCATCAATACCCAGAGCGTAAAGTCGGTTGTCGCGGTTGGGGGATTTCTTATTGGAGTCCTGCAGGTCCTGACGGGTGGCGGCAACTACGCCTTGCCGGCTGAGCATCCAGGGCATATCCGCAAAGCGGATACCGTTCAGATCGATATCGTGAATCTTGTCCGGGTAGCCGGCGTAGATGGCCGAAGTGCTGTATACCGGCATATCAATGGCTTGGAAGAAATTGAGTTGTGGCTTGATCAAACGTCCGGCAGCAGCATGTGCGAACAGCACAATGTGGTCAATATCCTGGCGCCGGCGGGGTAGAAATTTCAGGCGGGTTTGCAAAATACCCTGTAAGCGACGCATTCTCAGTTCGGATCCGTAGATGCCCAGTAACTTTTTCAAAACCCCGGACTGATCACTGCGCTTGGGGTTATAGGCGGCCTCGGCGGCGATTTTTCCGCCGAGCTGAAGCCATTGCTGTCGCCAGGATTCAATCAGCCTTTTCCCCCAGGCGGTATCAGGGTATAAAGCAACAGCACTTTGGTGGCCATCATGCTGCGCACGTTCAGCCAGTCGCTGTGCTTCCTGCTCGGGTGGCAGGCCGATCTGGAAGGTATTGTAATTGGTAGCCACATCGGTTGCCAACACAGCCAGCAACAGGGTGGGTGCGGTCAAGTCTGTGGTAGTCACTAAGGCTTGTACAGCCCGCTTCCCCAGTGGACCAATCACCCAGTCGGCTCCTTGCCGCACGGCCTGGCGATAGTAAAGCCCGGCCAGCGTTGGGTCGTCACCAATATCGTAGACCTCGATTTGTGGGGCTTTGCCGGCAAATGGAGACTGGCTTGCGTCGAGGATGCTGTCTTGGATGATTTTTGCTTCCGCAGCAAAATCTGAGGACAAGGGCAGCAACAAGGCAATTTTACGGGGCGGCTTCAGATCCGGGATCTGCTGATCCAGGGCCGGTGCCAGATCGAATAACAGTCGTTGCGCGGCCGGGTGATCCGGATACTGATTTTGCCATTTTCTTAGAGCGGGCAACGGGGTTGTGGATTGCTGGATCGCCAGCAGTTGTGCCAGTGACAGGTCGAGCCAGCCAGCCACCAATGTGGTGGTTTCCTGGGCTCGTGCTTGCTGCAGTTCAGTGACCGCAATACGGTTCAGCAATTGCCAGATTTGTTGTTCATTGCTACGGATTAGCTCGGGATTACTGAGGGAGGTAGAACGCTGAATCAGGTCGATTGCAGCTTGCAATAGGTTGCCGCTGGCGATATGCAGCTGATTTTGTACTTGGTAGGCATGTCCGAGAATATCAGGGGATAGACCGGGCATTGCAAAAATAGATCTGAGCAGTCGGGAAGCCCGGCGACTTTTATTACGTGCCAGTGCCAGTTCGCTTTGGTAAAGTTTTTTTTGTGCTTGCAGGGAGACTGTAGTCTGGGTTGTATCAATCTGCTGCAACAAGGCCGTGGCTTGCGCTTGCTGCCGGTTTCGTATCAGCAGAGCAACGGCCTGGAGCTGCAGAATCTGGCGCTGCGGTGTTGGAGAATTGGCGGCACGGTATAACAGTTCAGGTACGTTACTCGGCTGTGAAGTTACTGCTGGTAGGGTAATGTTGCCTGTGACAGGCTGGATCTGGCGGGTAGTTTGTGACCTATCGGCCGGTTGACTCTCTGGAGCGGGAGCTGTCGCCGTGGCGGTACCTCCAGATGGCACAGGGAGTTGAGGTCGAACGATTACTGGTGCCGTACAGGCGGACAGCCATAGCAATGCCAGAGCAGTTACAATGTGCTGTAGGTATGATCGGTATTGTCGGTGCATCGGTCGTGGTCTTTCCCCGTTCATTAATGAGAGTATAGCGATTGAACAGTCCTTCCAGCAAAGAGAATGTAGCGGAATTATTTGTGGTAGCCACCCCTCTGGGGAATTTGGAGGATATGAGCTTTCGTGCCGTACGGGTACTGCAGGAAGTGTCTTTGATCGCTGTGGAGGATACGCGCAGGGTTCGCACGTTGTTTGCCCGGTACAAAATTACCACACCGGTACAGTCCTGTCATTTGCAGAATGAGCACACGGTTGCGAAGAAATTGTTGCGACGATTGCAGCAGGGCCAATCGATCGCACTGATCAGTGATGCCGGCACACCCTTAATCAGTGACCCCGGCTTCCCGCTGGTAGTACAGGCTCGAGAACAGGGCTATCGGGTTACCCCGGTGCCAGGGCCAAGCGCATTGATCGCGGCCATGTCCGTAGCCGGATTACCGGTCGACCGCTTCGTCTTCGAGGGATTCCTGCCGTCTCGTACGGTCGCCAGAAAGAGGCTTCTACAGGAATTAGCAGCCGAACCAAGGACTCTGGTGTTCTATGAGTCTTCGCACAGAATAGTTGCCAGCTTGCAGGATATGACGGAAATATTTGGGGCAGAGCGACTGGCCGTGGTAGCCCGGGAGCTGACCAAGCGTTTTGAGACTATTGTTAAAGCCAGGCTGGCAGAACTTCTGGCAACTGTTCGCGATTGTGAACTGCAGCAAAAAGGCGAGTTCGTGGTAATCATCAAGGGAGCTGGCCCGGTCGGTGCAGACGGGCAGCAGCAACTCACACAAATGATGACCCGCTTATGTGCCTATATGCCGAGAAAAAAAGCTGCAGAGATCTTGGCAGAGTGGTCGGGAGAGAAGAAAAACAGGCTTTATGATCTGGGTATGAAATAGCGACAGACTCTGACCCATGCATCGTC
>CAYQAP010000027.1:23679-30070 GCA_964415515.1 uncultured Gammaproteobacteria bacterium
ACAGGCTTTATGATCTGGGTATGAAATAGCGACAGACTCTGACCCATGCATCGTCTATTCGATTCAATCACAAGTCGGACGGAGTATCATCATCAAATTTTCTGGTGACTTCATCAAGCTATGGTTCTTGCTCCACCCCGTCGAGTTCATCCTCGTTTTCATCAGGGTCTGTTTTCGGCACCATCCGACGACCGAACCAGAGTCCGGCCTCAAACAAAAGCAGAATCGGCACCGCCAGCATGGTTTGGGAAAAGATATCCGGTGGTGTCAGTAGCATTCCGAACACGAAAGCACAGACCACGATATATGGCCGCTTCGTAGCCAGTTTCTCTGCCGTGGTGATGCCCATCTTGATCATCAGAACCGTGGCTACGGGCACTTCAAAGGCCAAGCCGAATGCGAAAAACAGTTTGATGGTAAAGCCTAAATAGGCATCGATGTCGGTCATGACCGCCACACCCTGGGGGGCTGAGGCGGTAAAAAACTTAAAAATAAGCGGGAACACGGCATAGTAGGCAAAAGCGATGCCGAGATAAAACAATACACTGCTCGAGAGCAACAACGGCATGACAATTCGCTTTTCTGAACTGTACAGACCTGGAGCGATAAAAGACCAGATCTGGTACAACAGATAAGGCATAGCGCAGGCTGTAGCCACCGCAAAAGCAAATTTGAAGGGCACAAAAAATGGCCCGTGCGGTGCCGTAGAAATCATCGTATTGCCTTCTGGCAAGATCCGCATCAAGGGCTCGGCAAGGTACAAGAATAAATCATTGGCGAAGGGCGCAAAAATAAGAAAAAATACCAGAACTGCCAATACAGAGTGGAGAATACGGTTGCGCAGCTCCAACAAGTGGGAAACAAAGGGTGCCGAGCTGTCAGCTACTTTTTGTTGTGCCACTGTCTTTATTTCCTTGCTCTGCGGTCTTTTTCTCGTCAGATACCGCTTCGGTTGCCTTTTCTATGCTTTCTGCTACAGAATTACCGGCCATAGCATCGGCATTGAGGGTATTGGCCAGGTCCTGAGTCGGCGTCACAATTTCATCCCGAATCTGATTCACCTGGTTACCCAGGTCGGTCACTTCGTCCAGATCCTGGAGGTCAATCTCCCGCTGAATATCCTCTTTAACATCAGCTACCATGCTACGGGCCTTGCCAACCCACAAACCGGCAGTCCGTGCCAGGGCCGGCAGGCGCTCCGGACCCACCACCACCAGTACAACCACACCAATAAGGGCCAATTCCCAGAATCCGATATCAAACATGACGGTAACCGCTCAGAGACAACGGACAACGAGAATCGATGGGCAACTAGACGCTTTTTTCACTGGCTGCAGGCTTGGCAGCAGCTTCTGAATCTGTGGCAATGGATTCTATGGCCTCAGCTTCCACCTCATCACCATTCTCCTTGGCGTTGACCTCTTCTTCAGCCGTCTTTTTTGTAGCCGGGTCTTCCTTCACCGCTTTCTTGAAGCTCTTGATTGCCGAGCCCAGATCCCCACCGACACCACGCAACTTCTTGGTCCCAAATATCACCAGCACAATAACCAGTATGATGACCAGCTGCCAGACACTGATTCCACCAAATCCCATGTCCTGTCTCCTTATCTCTTAAATGTTTCAGTTTAAAAGAGCTTGCGCACCCCCCCGGGGGGGGCTACCACAAACTCGTCACCGAGCCTCAACCCTGTCTACCTGTCACTTCTGCTGTACACGAGCAGCCTTTTCAGCAATTCCGGAAAAACCAAAACGTCGATCCAGTTCTACCAACACATCCGCAGCCTGCTGATTCATACTGGCCAACAACACCATCGAATGAAACCACAAATCTGCCGTCTCTTTGACGACATGCATGGGATCGTTGTCTTTGGCTGCCATTACCACTTCGGTAGCTTCTTCACCAATCTTTTTGAGAATAGCGTCAGTACCATCCTGATACAGTTTTGCCACATAGGATGTCTGCGGGTCTGCCAGCTTGCGGCTCTCCAGCACTTCAGTCAGGCGCTCTAGTATAGCAGTGCCATCAGTCATCATCACATTTCCCATAAATTGCTGCAGCAGATTTTACCACCGACTCCACTTCCCACCAGTCATCATCCTTATACTGACGAAAAAAACAATGCTGATGCCCGGTATGACAGGCAATACCACCAACCTGCTCTACAATCAGCAACAAGGTATCCCCATCACAATCCAGTCGTAGCTCCAACAAGCGCTGGACATGTCCTGATTCCTCACCCTTGTACCATAGTCTCTGCCGTGAACGAGAATAGTAAACGGCCCGATGTTCGCGAATTGTCGCCTGCAGGGCTTCACGATTCATCCAAGCCAGCATCAACACCTGACCGGTACCGGTTTCCTGGGTAATCGCTGGTACCAGGCCATCGGAATTCCATTTTATCTGCTCCAGCAACACCTGCATTATAACCGTACCTCAATTCCGGCAGCCGCCATATGCTGTTTTGCCTGCTTGACCGTATAGGTACCAAAATGAAAAATACTGGCCGCCAGAACCGCATCTGCACCACCTTCCAGGATGCCGGCTGCCAGGTGATCGAGATTACCTACCCCGCCGGAGGCAATCACCGGAATCGAAACAGCATCAACCACTGCCCGGGTTAATGCCAGATCAAAACCCTGTTGAGTGCCATCACCATCCATACTGGTCAAGAGGATCTCTCCGGCGCCTTCTGCGGCCATCCGCCTGGCCCATACCACAGCATCCAGGCCAGTGGCCTTGCGCCCACCGTGAGTATAAATCTGCCAGCTCGGGTCAGGTGATGTTTCTACCCGTTTGGCATCAATCGCCACGACAATGCACTGTGCTCCAAAATGACGGCCAGCCTGACCGACAAACTCGGGATGAAATACCGCAGCCGTATTGATGGCAACCTTGTCAGCACCGGCATTGAGCATCCGTCGCACATCCTCAAGTTCACGGATACCTCCACCGACAGTTAGGGGAATAAATACCTCGGAGGCGATTGCCTCCACCACATGAATCATGGTGTCGCGTTGATCAGAACTGGCTGTAATGTCCAGAAAAGTGACTTCATCTGCGCCCTGTTGATCATAACGACGGGCCACCTCAACCGGGTCACCCGCGTCACGGATATCGACAAATTGCACCCCTTTGACGACCCGACCCGCATCCACATCAAGGCAGGGGATGACGCGTTTTGCCAATCCCATCAGCACCGACTCCGCTGATAGCTGGCTGCAAGTCGCAAGCCCTCGGCAAAATCCAGTGTGCCTTCATAGATGGCACGCCCGGTAATTGCCCCCAGCACACCGGTTCCCGGTAATCTGCAGAGTGCCTGAATGTCTGCCAATGATTTCACTCCCCCGGCTGCGATTACCGGGATCCGGATCACATCAGCCAGCTTGGCGGTTGTGGACAGGTTGACCCCAGTCAACATACCGTCACGACTGATATCGGTGTAGATGATGGCTTCAACACCGGCATTTTCAAATTGTCGGGCCAGTTCCAGAAGGCTGTGTTTGGAGGGTTTCAACCAGCCATCCGTGGCCACCACACTGCCACGGGCATCCAGTCCAACCATGACATGACCTGGAAACTGTTGGCATAATTGTTGGATAAAAGTCGGCTCCTGTACGGCGCGCGTGCCGATGATTACATATTGCACGCCAGCCTCTATGTAGGCCTGAACGGTTTCGTGATCCCTTATACCACCACCAATCTGTACCGGCAAATCCGGATGGCGTGTGCAAATTGCACGGACCATCTCGAGATTGACCGGCCGACCAGCCACGGCGCCATCGAGATCGACAATATGCAGGCGTTTCGCACCATCATTCTTCCAGCGGTCAGCAACCCGCAGCGGATCAGCATCAAATACAGTTTCCTCTTCCATCCGGCCCTGGCGCAGGCGCACACACTGCCCATCTTTTAAATCAATAGCCGGTATCAGTAGCATGGCCGGCCTGTCAAACTGAGCTCACCAACAAACAAGCTGTCAGGGAATCGGAAAAAAGCGTCATTTGCATTTGTAGGTTCAGAGTACATGGTGGCTCCGGTACGCCGATTCACAATAAGCACGATCACCAGTTCCGCCCCACTTCATCAGACTGTCCCATCCCATTGCACAAAATTGCGGAGTAGCTGCAAACCGGGCTGTTGACTTTTTTCCGGATGAAACTGAACAGCAAATACATTATTGCTGCCCGCTGCAGCAGCAAAGGTGATGCCATAGATGGATTCGCCATAAACCTGATCATTCCGTTGCGCCTGAACGCAGTAGCTGTGGACAAAATAAAACCGTTCACTGTCTTTAATACCCTGCCACAGTGGATGAGGCAAGGTCTGGGATACATTGTTCCAGCCCATATGTGGGATTTTCAGGCCCTGATCAACCGGGAATCCCGGTACCTCGGTGAAATGGTGAACTTGCCCGGGCAACCTACCCAGGCATTCCCGACCGCCATCTTCGTCACTCCAGTCATAGAGTGCTTCAAGACCCAGACATATGCCCAGAAACGGCTTGGTAGCCAACACTTCGAGCAAGGTATTGACCAGTCTGTAGTCCTGTAATGCCGTCAGCCAGCTACCAATCGCACCCTGGCCCGGCATCACCACCCGTTCTGACAAGTAGATATCATCCGGGTTGGAAGTAACTTCCACGCGCTGTCCGGGGGCTACGTTCTGCAAGGCCTTGGAGACGGAACGCAGATTTCCGGTGCCGGTATCAATGACGGCAATCAATCCCATAAGTTATCGTCACCCAAACGAACTACAGCGAACCTTTGGTAGACGGGATGGCCCCATCCAGAGCGGGATCGACAGTCACTGCCATGCGCAACGCCCGGCCAAAAGCCTTGAACAAGGTCTCGGCAATATGATGCCCATTGCGGCCCCGAATACAATCCAGGTGCAAGGTACAGCCAGCGTGATTACAAAAACCCTGAAAGAATTCATGTAGTAATACGTAGTCAAAACTGCCAACCACCGCAGTGGGAAATTCTACAGAGTCCACCAGCATCGGGCGGCCTGAAAAGTCGATCACTACGCGACTCAACGCCTCGTCCAGAGGTACATAACTGTGTCCGTAACGCTGAATACCGGAATAATCTCCCAGCGCTTTGGCTACTGCCTGCCCCAAAACAATACCAATATCTTCGACGGTATGATGAGCATCGATCTGCAAGTCCCCCCGGGCCTTGACTTCCATACCCAATAGCCCATGTCGTGCCACCTGATCCAGCATATGATCGAGAAAAGGCAGGCCAGTATCGAAGAGCGAGTGATTATGGCTATCCAGATTCAGCCGCAGTTCGATTTGCGTCTCCCGAGTATGCCTGCGGATCTCGGCAATTCTGGCATTTGATTCGCATTCTGACTGTTCCTGGCTCATGGTTCATCTTCTCTCATCTTCTCACCGGGGGTTCCCCCACCCATATCAGCGTGGAATAGTACCAGATGCGAGCAGACAAAAGCAGCTCTGAGCGAAGTGATCACCACAATCCATCGTGCCTCATCACTACAGGTTTTATGATGATTGCCTGTCTTATCACCCATGAACACCATCTGCCCTTCGAGGGGATCATGCATTCCATGTTATTTCCAGTAGTGGCCGCAACACAGCAGTAGGCGACGGTATCGGCACGCGCGCACTCGGGCTATAATGCAGATGCCTCGTTCCGGGCATAGACCACAGGAGTGCCGTCGTGAGCAAACGCTACCCCAAGTTATTGCCAACCATGCTATTGGTCGGCCTACTGGCCGGTTGTATTGGCCCTTTCACCCAAACCCCTGAACCACTCCAGAAAATCCGTCAGCAATGGCAGGCGGCAGCCGAGCAAGGCAACGCCCAGGCCCAGTTTCAGCTTGGCCAGTCCTATTGCTGCAGTGGCAGTACTGACCATTCCACACCCACTGCGCTGCACTGGTATTGCCGTGCCGCACTCCAGGGGCATGCCAGTGCCCAGTTTGAAATGGCCAATATATTCGCTGGCAAACAACTGGACCAAAGCTACAATGATACCAAAAGTGCCTTTATGTGGTACACCGTGGCTGCTGCACAAGGCAGTCAACTGGCTCTGTTCGAACGTGGCAACATTGCCTCGAAGTTGTCACCAGCAGCGACACTTGAGGCTCGTCACTGGGCTACCCGCTGGACCCAGGCAAACTGCCCCTGGTAATCAGCCACTTTTTCGCTACATCGCCCAGACCACTGGAGAACTGTGTTCTTCTTATACAGGATCTGTTATCAACAGATGACACCGGGTTTATTTCCTCTTCCCACAATAACAGAAATACACTTATGATTCTTGATTTGTTGTCCAACTGATGGGGGCCACCTCATTGTCGGCGATACATCTGAGGAGCAAATCGATCTGGTGGCGGATTACTTATCCAGATTTGTGGAGTAAG
>CAYQAP010000028.1:0-15584 GCA_964415515.1 uncultured Gammaproteobacteria bacterium
TTTATATCATTACTGTAGTGCTGGCTTTGCTGGCCAAGAATCTGGTACGCAGTCGGATCGGACGAATGTGGATGGCGATCCGTGATATGGACATTGCTGCCGAGATTATCGGTATTCGCCCGTTAACCACGAAACTTACAGCCTTCGCCATTTCCTCCTTTTATTGCGGTATCGCTGGTGCTCTGTGGTCTTTCGCCTATATCAATACCGTGGAGCCAACGGCTTTTGATATCAACCGCTCATTTGAAATACTGTTCATGGTTATTATTGGCGGACTGGGTAGTATTCTGGGTTCTTTTTTCGGCGCCGCTTTTATTTTTCTGTTTCCGATTCTCCTTAATGTGATACCAGGCTGGTTTGGCCTCGAGATCTCCGTTACCCTGATTACACAGGTCGAACTTATGGTATTTGGTGGTATGATCGTCTTTTTTCTGATTGTTGAACCCCATGGGTTGACCAGACTGTGGCGTATCGGCAAAGAAAAATTACGACTATGGCCTTTTCCGCACTAGTGTAGGAGGTGTAGAGTACTCGCAGCAAATAATGTTTTACTAAACCCGGGAGTTCACATGGTGGATTCCCATACCCGGAGGCGCTCACATGAAGAAGTTTGTAACTTCAGCACTTGCAGCAACCCTGGTGGTCGGATCGGTGGTGGCAACACCGGTTATGGCAGCCGGGACCCAGAACATTCCGTTACTGGTCTATCGTACCGGGCCCTATGCTGCCAATGGTATCGCTATCTTCGCCGGCATGATCGATTATTTTAAACTGGTAAATAAACGTGATGGCGGAATTAATGGTGTCAAGATCAAATATACGGAATGTGAAACCGCCTACAAGACGGACCGCGGTGTTGAGTGCTACGACCGCACCAAAGACGAGTACGGCAGTATCTACAGTCCGGTATCGACCGGTATCACCTATGCCATAATCGACAAAGCCACTCGTGACAAGATTCCGGTGTTTTCGATGGGTTACGGGCGGACATCAGCTGCAGATGGACGGGTTTTTCCCTATGTCTTCAATTTTCCGTCCACCTACTGGAGCCAGGCTACCGCAGTTATCAGCTATATCGCCAAAGATTTGGGTGGCATGGACAAGTTAAAAGGCAAGAATTTTGCCTTTATATACCTGGATCACCCCTATGGCAAAGAGCCGATTCCTTTCCTGGATATTATGGCGAAAAAATTCGGTTTCACCTACGACAAGTATCCGGTGCCGACCAAGTCGATGACCGAACAAAAATCGATCTGGTTGCAGATTCGACGCAGCAAACCCGACTATGCCATTATGTGGGGCTGGGGTGCGATGAATCCGACCGCCATCAAGGAAGCAGCGTCCATTCGTTTTCCGATGGACCGGTTTATCGGCAACTGGTGGTCTGGTTCCGAGGTAGATGTCCAGGCGGCAGGCATGCTGGCCAAGGGGTACAAGTCGGCAGCCATGCACGGTACCGGCAAGAACTATCCGGTTTATGCCGAATTGAAAAAGTATGTTTACGATGCCAATCAGGCGGATAACCTCGACAGTGCTGGCGACGTCTTGTACAACCGCGGCCTGGTGAACTCCGCTTATGTGGTTGAAGCCGTGCGAACTGCAATGAAAAAGTTCGGCAACAAGCCACTGACCGGCGAACAGATTCGCTGGGGCATGGAAAATCTGGATATCACTGCCGCTCGTATTAGTGAGCTAGGCATGGCCGGGTTAACGCCACCGGTCAAGGTTAGCTGTGCCAATCATGAAGGCAATAATCCGGGTATCTTTGTGCAGCAATGGGATGGTAGCAAGTGGCATATGATCGGAGACTTTGTTCCGGCCTTGAGCGATATCGTCCGACCGATTGTTGAACAGGAAGCGGCAAAATACGCCAAGGAAAAAGGCTTAACTCCACGTACCTGTTCGTAACACGGTTTTGCTGTGAACGAGCAGAGCATAGCAGTAACAACGGATGAGGGGAATGATCCCCTCATCCGTATCAGCAATATCGAGGTGATCTATGATCACGTCATTTTGGTGATTAAAGGGGTTTCTCTGGAAGTCCATGAAGGTCATATTGTGGCGTTGCTCGGTGCCAATGGTGCCGGCAAGACCACAACTTTAAAGGCAGTCTCCAACCTGTTGGGCACCGAGCGTGGTGATGTGACCAAAGGTTCGATTGAACTGCGTGGTGAGAAGGTGGAGAAAATGACCCCTTCAGATCTGGTGAATCGGGGTGTTGTGCAGGTCATGGAAGGTCGACACTGCTTTGAACATCTGACGGTGGAGGAGAACCTGCAGGTTGGCGCGTACACCCGTAGGGATGGCAAGGCCGCTATCCACAGGTCGGTAGAAAAGGTCTACAGCTATTTCCCACGATTGAAGGAGCGTCGTAAATCACAGGCGGGGTATACCTCTGGCGGTGAGCAGCAGATGCTGGCGATCGGACGGGCCCTGATGACCAACCCTTCGGTCATTCTGCTTGATGAACCATCGATGGGATTAGCGCCCCAACTGGTCGAAGATATTTTTGAAATTGTCAAACGGCTCAATCAGGAACAGAACGTGACTTTCCTGCTGGCCGAGCAGAATACTGTGGTGGCATTAAAATATGCCGATTCTGGTTATATTCTGGAGAATGGCCGGGTGGTGATGGATGGTGATGCAGCTTCACTGACCGAGAATGAGGATGTTAAAGAATTTTATCTGGGCATGGGTGGTGGCGATAAAAACTTCAGTAATGTAAAAAGCTATCGCCGACGCAAGCGCTGGTTGGCATAGAGACCTCGATGAGGCAGTAATCTTATGAGGGAGCCCTCTTTTTCTGCGAATTATCTGGATACGAGCGAGTTGCGTGCTCCAGAGCAACGTGAGCAGGCGCTGTTTGCAGCACTGCCTGAATATTTGACTCTAGCTGCGAAAAAAAGTCCCGCGGTCGCCGCCCTGTTGCAAGGGTTCGATCTCGAAGCCATCAACAGCCGCAAAGCGTTGGAACAACTGCCGGTGACGCGAAAAGCAGCGCTCATCGAGCTGCAGGCCGAGCGCCCGCCTTTTGGAGGATTTGCCAGTTTACAATCTCGCCATGTGCAACGTGTGTTCGCTTCTCCGGGACCTATTCATGAGCCCCAAGGGGATACCACGAATTACTGGCGCATGGCCAGAGCCTTGTACGCGGCCGGTATTCGTGCCGGTGAGCTGCTGCATAACACCTTTTCCTACCACTTTACTCCGGCCGGATCCATGCTCGAGAGTGCTGCCATGGCCTTAGGTTGCCCGGTTTTCGCTGCCGGGGTCGGGCAAACGGCACTGCAAATTGAGACGATTGGACGACTGCGGCCGGCCGCTTATGCGGGAACCCCGTCTTTTTTGAATATTTTGCTGGATCGGGCCGAGCAATCCGGTAGTGACCTGTCATCATTTCGCAATGCGCTGGTTTCGGGTGAAGCATTGCCCAATACTTTGCGTAAAGCCATCGAAACTCGCGGCATCCATGTCAGCCAGTGCTATGCGACTGCCGATGTGGGGCTGATCGCATACGAGTCAAACGCCAGAGAAGGCTTGATTATTGATGAGGAAGCAATTGTCGAGATTGTCCGCCCAGGCACCGGTGATCCTGTAGCATTTGGCGAAGTGGGCGAGGTGGTGGTCACGACCTTTAATCCGGTGTATCCGTTATTGCGACTGGCAACCGGTGATTTAAGTGCAGAGCTGCCCGGTGTCAGCCCCTGTGGTCGAACCAACCGCCGTATCAAGGGTTGGATGGGCAGAGCTGATCAGACTGCCAAGGTGCGTGGTATGTTCATTCACCCAGAACAGGTTGCAAAAGTTGTGGCACGGCACCCTGAAATCACCAAGGCAAGGTTAGTGATCTCACGTGTTGACATGGCAGACAGTATGACCTTGTGGTGCGAAACCTCCGTACAGGGCAACACTTCAGGACTGAATAATGCCATTCAAATCAGCGTGCGTGAGCTTTGCAAACTGCGGGCTGAGATTGAACTGCTTGTACCGGGATCTTTAGCCAATGACGGCAAGGTGATCGACGATTGCCGTCCTGTAGATGAATAATTGATTTATTGGGGGCAGCACATGAACGGGGAAACAATGGAATCCTGGGTAAAAATCAGTCGCTTCCCGGTCCCGAAACTGGACGAACTTGATCCGGATATTCAGGAAATCATCACCGCAGTATCGGATAAAACTGGATTTATCCCCAACGTTTTTCTTACTCTGGCACATCGCCCTGATGAATTTCGGGCCTTTTTTGCCTATTACAATGCTTTAATGTTACGTGATAGCGGGCTCAGCAAGGCCGAGAAAGAAATGATTGTCGTGGCTTCGAGTGCTACTAATGATTGCCAGTATTGTGTGGTGGCGCACGGTGCCGTACTGCGAATTTATGCCAAAGATTCCCTGGTTGCCGATCAAATTGCTATCAACTACCGCAAGGCAGATATCACAAAACGCCAGCGAGTGATGCTTGATTTTGCAGTCAAGGTTGC
Organism: uncultured Gammaproteobacteria bacterium; assembly: GCA_964415515.1. GTDB lineage: Bacteria > Pseudomonadota > Gammaproteobacteria > Arenicellales > DRJH01 > DRJH01. Next base: position 4,482 of record CAYQAP010000028.1, read on the forward strand.
ACAGCAGCCCGGCAGGTTGGGTGATGCGGATTATAATGCCCTGCACACGGTCGGCTTTACCGATGAAGATATCTGGGATATCGGTGCCATCACAGCATTCTTCGGCCTTTCCAATCGTATGGCGAACCTGATTGATATGCGCCCTAACGATAAATTTTATACCATGGGTCGATAGATGCAGATCAAAAACCTGGAGCCATCCCTGCGGACTGTCGCCATGCCAGCCGATGCCAATCCCAATGGGGATATTTTCGGTGGCTGGTTGATGTCACAAATGGATATCGCCAGTGGTACCTATGCCGGTTATATTGCCATGGGAAGGGTCGCAACGGTTGCCGTGGATGCCATGGCGTTCCATCTACCCGTCTATATTGGTGATGAAATCAGTTGTTATTGTCAGACCGCCCGTATTGGCAGGACTTCGATTGCTGTCGATGTCGAAACCTGGGTACGCCGTCGTCAGGATGGCCGTTGTGAAAAAGTTACCGAAGGCCGGTTTACCTTTGTTGCTATCGATGACGCTGGCAGACCGCATCCTGTGCAGTCATAAACCGCTGCTGAATTTTTATCATGACTGAGCTCTCCCGGCAAGAGCAGATGCTGGTGCAGTATATGGCTCAACATCTTCCTGTGGCGGTGGCGATGCAGGTCAAAGTTCAAGCATGGGATGGTTATCAGCTTTGTCTTAGTGCTCCACTCACCTGCAACTTTAATGATAAAGGCACGGCATTTGGAGGCAGCTTGATTGCCCTGGCAACCCTGTCGTGCTGGGGCATCAGCTGGCTGGGCCTGTTGCGTGATGGAGTCCAGGCTGATCTGGTGCTGACACAACAGAGCAGCCGTTTTCTGCGCCCGGTATGGAGTGAACTACGGGCTATTGCAGTGAGTCTGCCAAAGGCCAAGTGGCAGGAAAAATTGGCACAATTCAACCGAAAAGGACAGACTGATCTCACTGTTGAGAGTCAAATTAGGACGGTCAATCGTGCGGGTGAGACAAAGGTAGCTGTGTTGTATCAGGCCGTTTTCCGATTGCGTTCAATACCCGACTGAATTATTTCTTGATGCTGCTCTGGCGGGCAATTGCGGTTTTGATGTCCCGCAATGTTTTGTCCTCCATGGCAGCAAGGCCGATCGGCATGGGTGGGTACCAATGGATCTGTTCCATGGCATTTTTTGGAAAGCTTTTGTGGAATCGTTTTTTCTGCGCCGGGTTGATATAGGCATCAGCGCCTGAAGCAGCCGAAAAATTCCCTGTTGTTGCAGTAATCATGGCAGCAATTTTTGCTTGCATTACAAAATTTATCCATTGGTAGGCAGCTGCATTTAAACGGCTTTTGCGTGGAATTGCGAAGGTGGCAACCCAGCCTAAAGCCCCAGATTCTGGAGCAATAAAAGTTAACTTTGATTTTTCTTTGTTGAGCTTCCAGCCACCGGTATCCCAGGCCATGGCGGCCAGTACCTTTCCTGAGCGTAGTTGATTCAGCAGTGCTTCACCACTACTCCAGTAGCTATTGATATTGCTGTGGCAGAGTAGAAGCTTTTTGGCGACCTTGTCGAGTATGGACTGATACAAAGCTTTGTCTGCGTAGGCTACGAATGGATCGAACCCCAGAGCGAAAGCAAATGCCATCAGTGTGGGTTTTTGCAGACGATAGGAAACCCGGCCTTTGACTTCTCTGCGGCAAAGATCCGTATAGTCGCGAACCATCGAGGCTTTTTTGCGGTCCACTACAAGACCGCTGGTACCCCAGATCTGTGGTACACCATAAACTTTGTCATTTACTGTGGTATATTGCTTGGTCATCGCCAACAGTGTGGGAATGAACAGCTGGGTATTGATTTTTGACAGGTCTATCGGCTTGTAGATGTTAAATTCTGCCTGGGCTCCGGTGATTTGATCCTGAGTGGGCTGCACCAGATCAAAGTCGGCGCCACCATTGGCCCGCAGACGAGCAATCATGTCAACATTATTGGATTTGGTCACCAGTACCTTAATGCCCGTTTTTCGAGTAAACAGCTTGATCACCGCAGCAGGGGCGTGGCCTTCCCAGGTGAGCAGGCGCAGTACCTCTTGCTTCGCTTGTACAGGGAATGTGATGACTGCAAGGCTTGCAGCGATGACTACGGCATTGCGCATTAAAAAACCTGAGTAGCTGCTGGAACACCCATCATCACACCCCAGGTTACGCTAATTGAATCAATTATCATTGATTCATATTGTGGATATAACCATGATAGTTAATGTGACATCAACACTGGCACTGTCGTGGTATTCAGTAGGGATCGAGTGACGCCGCCAAAAATAACTTCCCGTAACCGGGTATGGCCATAGCCACCGGTAATCAGTAGATCAACTCCCCTCATTGTACAGCACGACAACAATACATCACTGACATCAGCGCCCTCTGCATCAGTTTCTTGAGGGCTAGCATCGATGCCATGGCGGGCAAGATGCGCACAGATATCTGCAAGAAGAATTCGTTCACTGGTGTCGACAGGCTGAATGGCAAGCACCTGTACGGTTTCAGCCGCCTGTAATAGGGGTAGGGCATCTTGAACAGCCCGTGCTGCTGTGTTAGAGGCATTCCAGGCAATCAGAACATGTCTACCAATATCAGTCCCGGCAGTTTCAGGAACGAGCAGGATGGGGCGGACAATTTTCATAAGAAGGCGATTTTGCAGCGCAATATCGGGGTTTAATAAACCCCCTTCTGCCTGGCCGATGATCACCAGGTCATGGGTATGTGCCCATTTTGCCAGTAAATCATCAACATTGCCTGACGCGCTCTGCCAACTGATTGGAATACCTGTGTTTTTGCATCGTTCCTGAAACCATGCTTCCGCCTCAATGGCTGCGGCCTGGTATTGTGCTTCACAGGATTCGACAATATCGATGGGAATCGGAGCTTCGGCATAGACGGGGGTAAAATAGTACTCTCCGCTAGCATAAACTCCGGTCAATTGCGTGTGATGCTTTTTAGCCAGTGCCAATGCGATATTCAGCCGCGTCTGGCAACGTTCGCTACCGTCAACTTCAAGAAGAATGCTGGTCAGTTTCATGGTAATTCCTCCACGATAGTGCCGATCTATAGTAACAAACAGCCATCATCTTTGAAAGAATAAAGACTTAGAAAAAGGAGTCAGAGCCATTATTTTGTTGCTATATCATTGAAATACTTGAGATATCATATAAAAAATAGGCTCTTGGCATTTTTTGTCTTTTGAAATATTTATGAAATGATGATAAAAATGGGCTCTGACCCGTTTTTTAATAAGAGCATAGGCTATGGATGAACAAATTGTTGGCCTACATTTTTTGCAGGATGAGCCCGGTATCGCGGTGATTACTCTGAATCGACCCGGCAGAAAGAATGCCATCAATCGAGCTATGATTGAAGCCCTGCACAAGCTGCTCGATCAGCTTTCCGTGATGCCCGAGTTGAGGGTGCTTATTCTGTCCGGAGCGGGTGATGATTTTGCTGCCGGTGCAGACATTGCCGAACTCTGCGAGCGAGGAGTAATGGAAAGCCTGCAGGGCATTAACAGTCGGCTTTTTAGCCGAATCGAGCAGCTTCGAGTCCCGGTGATTGCTGCCATACAGGGCTTTGCGCTGGGCGGAGGTTGCGAAATGACCTTGGCTTGTGACATTCGGGTCGCTGGGGAGAGTGCTTGTATGGGTCAGCCTGAAGTCAAGTTGGGGATTATTCCCGGGGCCGGGGCAACCCAGCGGTTACCGCGTATTGTCGGGATGGGTCGGGCCCGGGAAATGATTTTGACCGGCTGCATTCTTAACGCAGCGGAATGCTTAAAAATAGGTCTGGTCAATCATGTTGTGGCAGATGAAGAGGTTTTTTCCTTAGCCTGCAGACTGGCTCAAACTATCTGCAGACAGCCGGCGATGGCCATTCAGTTGGCTAAACAGGCATTGCACCACAGTGTTCGTTCTTCTCCCGAGGCCGGTATGGCCTTTGAGTCAACGGCACAGGCCGTGCTGTTTGAGAGTGCGGAGAAACACGATCGAATGAAGGCTTTTCTGCGGCGTCAGCATAAACCCCCGTTAGACTGAGTAGCCTGATCTTTCGCAGGAGGCAGGGTTTATTCCCAGCGATAAAAGCCCTGGCCGCTTTTTTTGCCTAGCCTGCCGTCCTTGACCATTTGCCGCAGTAACTGTGGCGCCTTGAAGCTCGCTCCAGGCAGTGCCCGATCGAGATAGTCGGCAATCTGCAGGCGCACATCAAGACCAACCAGATCAGTCAGCTTAAGTGGTCCCATGGGATGTCCATAGCCCAGGGTCATGGCTTTGTCGATATCTTCGGCACTGGCGACACCCTGTTCGAGCATGCGGATGGCTTCCAGGCCAATACAGACACCGAGTCGGCTGGTGGCAAAACCGGGAAAATCGCGAATGACAATGCTTTGTTTACCAATGGCAGCGGCAAACTGCTGAATTTGCTGTAAGGCACCAGGGTTCGTTTGTTCCGTGATTACAATCTCCAGCAGTGGCATGATGTGTACAGGATTAAAAAAATGGGTACCGAGGACGTGCTGAGGTCGTTTTACGGCAGCCGCCAAGTCAGCAATACGGATACTGGAGGTGTTGCTACACAACAGCGTTTCAGCGGGGCAAAGTGTATCCAGCTGACAAAAAAGTTGCTGTTTGGTTTTCAGTAACTCGGGTATCGCTTCAATAACGATCCCCGCATTGAGTGTTGCTGTAACCAGATCGGTGGTGGTTGACAGTTGCTGTAGAGTTTGTTGCTGTTGACCCGAAGATACTTTACCCCGGGCAATGCCCTTGGTGAGATTTTGCTCAATACGTGAGATCGCATGATCGAGAAAGCTTTGCTCCACGTCGTACAATCTGACCGGGTAGGCGGCCATTGCAGCGACTTGAGCGATGCCGGCACCCATAGTGCCGGCACCGATGACTGTGACAGTTGAAAGAGGCATGCAGTGATTCCGTTCTTGGACAGGCTTTTATTGCAGGACCACGTATTCAAAATCACCGGGTTTTTTGTTAATGCCTGATTTAGGCGCGGCAATCCACTTGGCATAGGTTCCACGCTCCATGACAGGCTGCATCAGGCTTTGCAGATAGCTTTCATCCTGTTCTGAAGGCAGCCAGTCAGCGGCTTGCTGTTGCCATTCTTCCGCTGTCAGGATGTTGCCATTCGGATCAATGGATAGTTTACCAAATTCACCAATATGGCGATTAAAGGCCCGGTGGGGCAGCATGATGGTGAAATCCAGGTCCGTTTTTTCGAGTACCCGGTTCCACCGTTTCAGACCGGCTTCGACATTGCTGATGTAGTCATCCAGCAAGCGGGCATTGATGGCACTGATAGCAGGTTCCTCTACCATTTGCAGCTGGTTATCGATACAACGTAACACCGGATAAACCGAGTCCATGAGTTGGTGGTCATCATCAATATTGTCTTCCCTGAACCGTCCCTTGATGCCGGCACTGTAGGCATTTCCAGCATTGGTCGAGATCTCTGAACCAAACAGATCGAGGGTTACGGAAAAGTGAAAGTTAACCTTTTTTTGCAAGGTTGGTAGATCAACAACACCGAGTTTGCGAACTGCTTCAATATCATGTGGATCGGTTATTCCGGCAGCAGCCATGGCCTGTGCCGTACGTTGCATGGTGCGCGCCACCCCGGATTCCCCGACATACATATGATGGGCCTCTTCGGTGAGCATGAACCGACAGGTTCGCGACAACGGGTCGAAACCGGATTGAGCCAAAGACTCGAGCTGCATTTTGCCATCACGGTCAGTGAAGAAAGTGAACATGAAAAAGGACAACCAATCCGGTGTTTTTTCATTGAATGCACCAAGTAGACGTGGTTTGTCGGTACTTCCGGAACGACGCTCAAGCAGTGCTTCGGCTTCTTCGCGACCGTCACGACCGAAGTATTTTTGCAGCAAATAGGCCATGGCCCACAAGTGTCGGCCTTCCTCGACATTGACCTGAAACAGATTGCGTAAGTCGTAGAGTGACGGACAGGTTTTTCCCAGATATCGTTGTTGCTCGACAGAGGCCGGTTCGGTATCCCCCTGGATGATCAGCAGGCGCTTGAGCAGGGAGCGATATTCACCGGGGACCTCCTGCCAGGCCGACTCACCTTTGTGGCGGCCAAAACCGATTTTGCGATTTTCAACTTTGTTGGCCAGCAGGATGCCCCATCGATAATCAGGCATCCTGACGTGGTCAAATACCGCCCAGCCCTTGGGGTCGACTCCAACTGCGGTACGTAAGTAGACATCGGCAGTCTGAAAACCGTTCGGGCCGGAGGCGTTCCACCATTCGAGGAATTTCGGATGCCATTTTTCCATGGCTCTTTGCAAGCGTCGATCTGCATACAGATTGACATTGTTGGGAATCTGATCGGCGTAATTAACTTCGATCGTGGGTGTATTTTCGTCAGATGGTTCGGTCATTATTTATACTCTTTTGTGATCAAATGTGGCACGGCTGCCTGAGCCGAAAGACTGGAGAGCTCCATGTTCACCCACCGCATTGGGGCGCTGAAAAATCCAGTTCTGCCAGGCTGTGAGGCGGCCAAATATTTTGGTTTCCATGGTTTCCGGCCCGGCAAAACGCAGATTGGCTTCCAGGCCGGTTAGGGCATCAGGTGAGTAGTTGGCCCGCTCCTCAAGCAGAAAACGGATATCTTCTTCCCAGTCGATATCGTCGAGGGCAAAGGTGATGAGTTCGGCATTGAGAGCAGACTGAGCGTCGATTGCAGTCCCGACAAGACCTTTGGCCTGAGTTACGAGATCTGGATGGCCTAAAAACCGGGTTTGAATGCGGGACAGTTCATTGCCCATCAGCAGTGGTCCAAAATTCATGGCACTGAGGCTGATCCTCGGGGCAGGGCGGTTGTCGCCCTCGAAGCTGCCTTCGAGCATATAGCTGCGGTCGACCGCAAACAGTAGTTCAGCCAAAAAGCCGCTGAAGCAGCTGCCCGGCTCCACAAAGCAGAAGCAGCTGCGTGAACTGTAGTCGATGCGTTTAAAGGTGCGCTTGAGATAAAGAATGACTTCATGAATAAACCAGTCATCCTGATGGTGCTGCAGAAATGTGTCAAAGGCCTGAACCCGATCAGTATCGCCTGCAGTTTTGAAGATCAGTGTGCCCAGTTCGCTTTCATTTGCCCGAAGGTGCAACAGCAAGGCATCCAGTTCTCGTGCCAGTGCCAGTGGCCAGAATTGGCTGCCCTGCGCTTTACAGTCTTCAAGACTGGTGGGCAAAGGTTGATCTATACAGCGTAGTGTCAAAGTAACATTTCTTTGCTGCCGGTTTATGCTTGCCTGCAAATGGCTGTATTCCACAGAGTTGGTTTTATAAGCAATATGCAAGGGTTCAAGTTTGACCCCGGATTCGTCGCTAGGGCGATCTGAATCATCTGCCATTATCGTTGCGCGGGCCTTGAGCACTTCAGCAAATTGACTGGCACTGGCGAGTTCATCCACCAATCCCCATTGCAAAGCCCGTTGTCCGCGAATCCCTTCCTCCACGGTGCAGAACACATCAGCCAGATCAGGTCGCAGCTTGCGCTTGTCCATTAAACGTGTAAGACCACCCGTGCCGGGTAATACGGCCAGTAGCGGGACTTCGGGCAAGGAGACCGAGGCATTGCCGTCATCAACCAGCAAGATATGATCTGTAGCCAGAGCCAGTTCATATCCACCACCCGCAGCGGTACCCTGGATCGCACACAGGTAGCGCTGGCCCGAGTATGTACTGGCATCTTCAATGGAGATTCGGGTTTCGTTGGTGAATTTGCAGAAATTTACTTTGTGCGTATGTGCAGATAGCCCGAGCATGCGAATATTGGCCCCGGCACAAAATACTTTATCTTTGCATGATTCCAAGATCACAACCTTGACCTCTGGATGCTCAAAACGCAAGCGTTGTACGGCATCATAGAGTTCGATATCGACTCCCAAATCATAGGAGTTGAGCTTGAGCTCATAGCCAGGCACTAGACCACCATTTTCATCTACATTCATCTGCAAATGGGCGACTTCATTTTCGAAGTGTAGATGCCAGTGCTTGTATTGCAAAGGGTTGGTTTGAAATTCAATCATGGTGTGTAACCTGTTGCTTTCACTAATAGTGAGGCCAAACAAAACAGGAACAATATCTCATAAAGCATTGTGAATGACAATAGAAACAGGAAATATAATTCCTTTCCCCATTTGCCAACGTCCAGGTTAGTAGTGCATGCTGTGGAGTCACACTCATGGTGTTTGACCACGAGGTTATGAAAATCCTCAGTTATGGGGCTCACGCAAGGGAGTGAATCCAAAATTGTCAATAATCAGCAAGCTCCGGGGAATTCATGCCGTGTAACTACTGTTTCAGCAGTACTACTTCCTGTCAGGTGCTGGGCAGGTTCCCTGACGACATCTTCGATCGCCAGAAAATATTCTCGCTACGCACATTGATACCAATAATAATCTGCTGTTTTCGTCCAAACAACACCTGCTTCCTGTGCTTCAGAATAAATGCGATAAGGTACTTACGCTCCCAACGCAGGTGATTTAAACTATGGTCTGTACTCACGGTTTCTCTCAAGTGTACCGCTTGGCGGCTTATACCGAGGAATGACTATGAGCTTCCTTTTTTTCGTCATTGATGACTACATTGATCAGGATTGGAGTCCTGAGCTAGCGATGGGTGCCTTGAGAAATAGGGTGTTATCAACCCCACATCATGAGACCATATATCAGTATATCCTGGTTGATACGTGCTCAGGTGGTGAATTGCATACCCACCTGCGTCACCAGAATAAAGCCTATTCTTAAGAGTGTTGCTACCTTGAGACAAGCTGATGTGAGAATTAGGTTTTGCAGGTGGGCCGTTACCATTTCACCTGCATGCAATGAAACCATATAACAACAGGTTGTCCATCTGATATGCTATATATGCTATTTCTGCCCTTCCTGCCGATGATCGGTGAGTTTGGCGAATCCAAAGGGTATACCACCTTTGTATGGATTACTGCCTGCATAATCCTCTTGATTGGCTGGTTGTTGCGTGCACTAATATCTCCCTCCAGGACGATTATCAATCCAATGCTTACCATCAGTTACCTGTTTATCATGGTGGCATGGCTTCTATCCCTGTTTGGAGGCCCGGCTATAGCCACAATGAACCTGGAAATGCAGAGCATCATACGATCAACAATCATTGAAGCCTTCATAGGATCTACAATTCTGTTGGCCTCAATATCTGCAGCCACCAGCCCTGAACGCCTTGAACTTATATTCAAGGTCGTAGTATGGACGGCTGTTCCCTATGCCATAACGATTTTTTTTCTTGGCACCGAATTGGAACCGACCGGTGAGATAGGTCGACGACAGGGTATATTTATGGATGTAGGCCCTGCTTCAACATATATGTTATTCGCATCAATTTTGGCATCTGTTTTTGTACTGCAAAAAAAACAACCCGTCCTTTATGGGGCATGCATCATCCTATTTCTACTTACAAACCTGGAAACCTTGTCAAAAACTGCGATGGTTATCACAATAATGGTTCCAGTAATCGCATTAATGTTTGCAGGTCGCTGGAAGGTCAGCTTGGCAGTCATCGTTGCGACACCTTTGGTGCTGATTTCTATTATACCTGTCTTGCCTGCATTCCTAGTAAATGTAATTAATCAAACATTCACGTCATTATTTATTGATAGCAATGCAGTTGTTGCCGGTCAAGGAGGAACTTTCTCACTTAGGATTGAACACTTCTGGCTGGGCATCGAGATCTTCAAATCCAATATGCTCATTGGATTTGGACTTGCAAAACCCAGGTCATTTTTACCCATACCGTTGCATATGACCTATGCAACGATACTTGCAGAAACAGGTATCATTGGTTTCCTGGCATTTGCAACATTCATAACACTCGTATTTCGAAATGGATTTCAAGTACTCAATGCCATGGTGTTGTATGAAGACAAGGACACACGGTTGTTGATTATCGCCATACTGCTCTGCTTCATAATAATACTGATTACCTTGTCGACACAGCCCTGGCGTGGACAGGAGGAACGCCTGTTGTGGGTAATAGCAGGCTGGATCGGTGGTATGCAAGTCTGGGCTAAACGCTCTGGTCTGTTGTCAGAGTAGGTAAGCGCACTCACCCCGCCTTTTATCGTTACCTACTGTAAAATAGGGAGTAAATAACCCGTACTGATTATATTTTAATTTGTTTCTTAGTATATTTTATCCAGAAGCATTAGTTACGGCTGCGGTGATTAATTACCTGATAAAGTTATTACTATTGTGCAATTCAACGATGAAATCAAGATAATGCAGACCAATCAGGCAGCTGCCTGATTTTTCTTCACATACACCAGATTTGATGATGGCTCTTGGAGTTTGAATGTATTATTATTATAAACAATTTATCAATAATAAGATCTTAAATAATAGAATTCTTGTTGTTGTTTTATTTATTACTTTTTCATTCATTTTGCTTCTGAATATATATCGATATAATCCAAAAGTAGATGGTGTATACTCTGATATGTCTACTCATTTAATGGGAGCTATTTCTCTGGCATATGATTTTGACTTTAAATATACTAAAAATGACTTCGATCGATTTAAAAAAATTACTCCATACAGTTACCCGGATGGTTTGTTTCTGAAAATAAATGAAAAGGGCGTCTTTTATTATGCAAAGCCTATTGGGTATGCGGCTGTAGCAGCTCCTTTTGTTCGTTTGTTTGGCTTTAAAGGCCCTTTCATACTAAATGCTGTTCTTTTTATATGGATGATAGCAATTTCTACACTCTGGCTATCCAGAACTATTAATATTCTCTTCAGTTCTATAGTTGCAGCAGGGTTTTTTATTGGTTCAGCATTTTACCCATTCATATTTGTAATACATCCTGATATCTTTTATGCAGCAATGTTGTTTACGGCAGTCTACTGTCTTCAACAATATCGAATACACCGGCTAACACTATATGTTATTGCTGGAGGTTTTTTATTGGGAGTTGCTGAGTATGAGAAATTACCCTTTGCGGTTATTATTCTTTCTATCTCTGTTGCGGCTATTCTCCTGAGAGAATGGCGGGCAATAAT
>CAYQAP010000028.1:15684-16817 GCA_964415515.1 uncultured Gammaproteobacteria bacterium
TTGGGCGTAGAACAGGGTTATTAATTTATTTTCCATTCATATTTACTATCTTTGCATTATTTTTAGCAACAAACCGTGGCTTTTTTGAGTCGGCTATATGGGTTGGAATATTTGGCTACGCAAGTTTTTATGCTTTATTATTCCCCGAAAATGGCTTTGGAGGGTCAGGGACCTTTGGTAACCGGTATGCACTACAAGCCCTTGCTATTACGATACTGTCTATCAATGGTCCCATCAGAAAAATTGGACAATCCAAAGCTGGGAATACCATCCTCACTGGAATTTTTGTTGCTAATGTTATTTTGCCAGCAGTTCTTCTTCGAGATATTATAAAAATACCAAATGGTCGTGTAGCACATTATCAAGCATTTGTATCCAGTAGAATAATGAATTATTTTCCATATGAACAATCTTTATTAACAGGTCATGATTCTTATTATTGGTATAATTCAATTCATATGATGAACAGTAGATTATACCCTGACAAATTGACTGATAATTATGTATTATATAGAAAAAGTTGGCTATCATTGCCAAAGAATATTAATAATCGGTATACTGTGGTTTCCACTACTGAGTTGCGAGGAATTAGATTTTTGGTTGACTCCGGAAATTTTGAAAGTTTGACCATTTACGATTCTGCTTATGGTTCAATTATCAAGGATATTAATCATAGTAGTTGGATTAAAGTATTTGTCCCTTTAAAAAAATATGAATCAATTCGAAGATTGCATGGCGTCAGCTATTATTATTACAAATTTGGTCTTCAATTTAATTCGCTTCTATCTCATGTATCACGCAATGGATTCTCAGACAAGTATGTTCTTCTTAAATCATTCAAAAATGTTACTATGAATGAAGTACAGGAATCAACTGATATCATAACAAAGATTGACAGTAATCCTTATGCTAGTGCATGTAAACCTGAATCTGTGAAATTACAGAAGCAAGAATCACAGATATTAAACGATCATGATTCCTATAATACTGGCGATAAACTTGTATTTAATAAAAGCAGTAATGATTTATCAGTTTTAGGTAAATGCTGGGCTAAGTCTGAAAACTTTGGTACTTGGTCTGATGGCCTGGAATCATCGATTCGTCTACCTTTGATTCGAAAAAATAACAATAAT
>CAYQAP010000028.1:16917-18100 GCA_964415515.1 uncultured Gammaproteobacteria bacterium
ATTAAAGATGAAGAAGAAACAATATGTATACTCTATGAGAAGATACGTAATGTTGTAGAGAAACAAGAAAACATTACTAACTACGAGGTGATATTTATCGATGATGGAAGCTCTGATACGTCTTGGGAGCAAATATGCAACCTGGCTAGCGATAATCCTGACACTGTCTTGGGATTGAAGTTTCGCAGGAATTTTGGCAAAGCTGTAGCATTGTCTGCTGGTTTTGATAACGTCTCTGGAGATGTCGTTTTCACTATGGATGGTGATTTGCAGGATGATCCAAATGAGATACCAGCGTTTTTGGAAATGCTGGATGGTAAATATGACCTTGTTTCAGGGTGGAAACGTCGTCGACAAGATCCTGCCTCCAAGAAACTACCCTCAATGATATTCAACTATTTCACTGCGAAATTGTCCGGAATTCAACTTCGTGACTTTAACTGTGGTTTTAAGGCATATAAAAGAGAAGTAGTTAATGACCTGAATCTCTATGGTGAGTTACACAGATATATTCCGATATTGGCCGATGATCTTGGATTCAGAGTCGGTGAATTACCTGTTAAACACCATTCACGCCAGTATGGCACATCAAAATACGGATTAGAGCGTTATATGCGAGGGTTTCTGGATTTGTTGTCTGTACTGGCAACCACACGTTATCTAAAAAAACCGGGTCATCTTTTTGGTGGGACAGGGATATTATTTGGTGTTCTTGGAACATCAATTCTAGTCTATCTATCTTTCATTTGGTCATTTGACTTAGGTACCATAGGTAATCGACCATTATTATTCCTTGGAATTCTTCTTGAAATTATCTCCGTGCAATTGATATCACTTGGTCTGCTTGCTGAGTTATTAATTGCACATTTTGGCGGCCGCCCCTCGGATCAATTAATTTCTGAACGTACAGTATTAAAGGCCACAGTATAACTGCCATAGGCATTACCGTTACATAGGGATAAACATACCTGCTGATTTCTTTTATGTGCTGCTATAATAATATTCTATGTTCTGATTTACAGGGTAGCTGACATTGAATGATCTGTTGCTTTCTGACTTATGTGAGCATATCAAAAATATGCAGACTTGCAGGCCACATTATTATTGTTAACATTGAGTGAGTAAGTCTTTGTGTTAAACAGGAGCAAATCTGCGGTTAGTGCTTGCAATGCCTATAACATGC
>CAYQAP010000028.1:18200-29608 GCA_964415515.1 uncultured Gammaproteobacteria bacterium
TGCTGGATGAAGAAGTCAGGTTTTATCGTTACCTGTTGCAGGTGATGTCGGCTACCGAAGATCACTCGAGCCTATCCCTGCAACTTGAAAAGGCGATCAATAATCGGGATGCTGAGTTGCATCTGTCTGCATTACGCTCGGCTTTGCTGCGGGGGTTCGTGTTCCAAACAGGCAAACAACTGTTGGAATGCGATGCCGGAACCGGGGTGATGAGCCGATATTTTTCCGAACAGGGTCTTGGTGTAGATTGTCTGGTGAACAGCGATCTTGCTGCTGAAGTGGCCATACAACGACTGCAAGGACAAGACGGTTGTCGTGTGGTCCGCTCAGCGTTGCGAGATCATCCCGCATTATCTACGTATGACTACATTTTTGCTTCGGATATGGAGAATCTGTGGCGACCTTCGATGATCACAGAAACTGCAGCACTGGCAGTGGAGCATCTGGCTACTGATGGGGTGTTGATGCTGGCGGTCGGCAATCGTTTGGGCCTGAAATATTTGACCGGCATGCCAACCAGCATCGGTGAACCGGCCTGTTCGACCATTGATTGCCTGACGGGTTCTGCGCGGCTTCGAGATCAAAGCTTCTGGCGGCAATGGCTGGAACAACAGGGTTTGCTCCATAGCCGCTGGTATTTTCCTTTTCCCGATCACTTGCTGCCACGGATGGTCTGCAGTGCGGGCCTGCTCGAACGAAGTGAAGATTGTGCAAATCTGCTCTACGGCATGTCCAGCAGGGACTACCTGGGAGAGCAACTCCCGCCCAACCATGAATCGATGTTGTGGAATGCAGTGATCCAGAATGGTCAGTTGGGGCGGTTTTCCAACAGTTTTCTAATTTTGGCTTCCCGCAGTGCTGCTGCACTGGAGCAGATGATAGGTCCTGATTTTTGGCGCCAGGCCGACAACAGCCGCCGTCCGTGTTACCGAACATTACTCACACGCTCTCTGAATACGAACAAGGTGGCCAAGCAGCCCCTTTATAAGGTCTCATCCAAGCAGGCACTCATTACCCAGAAAGTGGGTGATGAGCCTTGGTATTTCGGTACTTTACTGGAACGGTTCTGGCTCTCGGCTTTGCTCGGTGAAGATGCCTGGATTCATTTTCAAGCACAGTTACGACGTTACCAGGGTTTTTTGCAGAATTGGCAAAGTACCCAGGATTTCCTACCCTATGATTTGGTGCCGGGCAATATTCTGGTTGAAGATGAAAATCACTGGCATGTATTCGATCAGGAGTGGCAGACTCGAGAAAATCTGGAACCGGATTTTTTATTATTCCGGGCCTTGCTGCTATTTATCCCGCGTCACGCAGCGTATTTTGCTGCCATGCAAAAGCCACTGCCTTATACTACCGTAGGACAACTGATTGGTGGTTTGCTGGATGCTCTCGGGGTCGATTTTGCAGCCCACAGCAGTGCCTGGACTGCACAGGAAGAGCAACTGCAAACCTGTATTCGAGACCATCGGGAGAATGGGGTAGAACAGGAACTAAAGCAGCTATTGGCCAAAGACAAGTTCCGTTGCCGGCTTTACTGGCAGTTACCTGGGGACACAAACTTTAGCCCGAAGCAGTCACTGGTTCAATTTGCTTCCATAGGTGAGTCGATGCAGACGCTGGTTTTTGCCTTGCCGGCTGCAGCGACCGCAGTGACGGCTTTGCGTTTGGTACCTAGCAGTTGTCCTGGATTTTTTCGTCTTTTTGCC
Organism: uncultured Gammaproteobacteria bacterium; assembly: GCA_964415515.1. Lineage (GTDB taxonomy): Bacteria > Pseudomonadota > Gammaproteobacteria > Arenicellales > DRJH01 > DRJH01. The sequence goes on from CAYQAP010000028.1 coordinate 19,910, forward strand.
TTGCGACTGTATCGGTACCAAGGAGATTCCAGGACCGTAGTACAGCAATTACAGGGTGGGACTGAGTTGGCCAGAGCCTTGCAACTATGTCATGTGCGCTATGCTGATGTACCGGGGCAAGCATACTTTCTTGCGGAAACGGACAATCCACAATTGATTTGGCCACTGGATGCAGACCCGGTAACTGGTTCGCTTGACCAACTCTTGGTCGAGGTTGATATCGAATGGCCGCGCAGTCCAGACTATCAGTATTTTCGCGATCAGTACGTGGAGCAAAATCTGCGGCTTACAGAACAGCTGGAACAGCTTGAATGTGAGAATAACCGCTTGCGTGAAAAGGAGGCGGAACTGGCGTTTATGAAGACGTCTAAAGTTTGGCGGCTGGCCGAACAGGGGCGTGATCTGCTCTACAATAGATTGCTCGGGAAAATCCCACGTCTCCGGCAGCTGGCGTTGGCTCCAGCGCACGGAGAAATGCTCGAACAGCTTGAGGGCAATGCGAGTCTTGGTCCTGTCACGGAGCGGGTATTGCTAAAAAAACACGCCGAAGTTTACCGTAGATATTTGCAGAACCATCAAGTTACCGAGGACCAGAGAGTTCAGATCAGGGAGGATATTTATAGCTGGCAACAGCCTCCACTGATCAGTATCGTGATACCGGTATTCAACACCCCATCCCGTTTTCTGCGTGCGGCGGTAGATTCCGTCGTCTCCCAGTTGTACGATCACTGGGAACTGTGCTTGGTCGATGATGCCAGTGATCATCAGGAAACACTCGATTGTCTCGCCGCGTTAGATGATCCACGGATCAAGCTGCGAACACTGTCGTCCGGGCGTAATATCTCTGGGGCGACCAACGCAGGAATCGCCATGGCCACAGGGACATACATTGCTTTTCTCGACCATGATGACAGCTTGCATGAGACGGCGCTGTATGCCATGGTTCGTGAAATCCAGACCGGTGACTGGGATCTTTTGTACTCGGATGAGGATTTCATTGATGAACAAGGAGTACGGGTACGCGCTCATTTCAAACCGGATTTTTCTCCGCAGCTGCTCGAATCCCATAACTACATCACCCACCTGGTGGTGGTTCGGCGCTCGCTTGTCGAACAGGCCGGGCTGTTGCGCTCCGATTTTGATGGAGCACAGGACTATGATTTTCTGTTACGGGTCACAAGTTTGACGCACAAGATCCACCATGTTTCCAAGGTGCTTTATCATTGGCGGATGTCGGATACTTCCACGGCCAAGAGCAGTGAGGCGAAACCCGAAACCGCCAGCCATGGTCGTCGGGCGTTACTGGATTATTTGCAGCAAAAGAACCAGTCCGCAGAAGTGCGTGAAAGCACTCTACCAAATTTCTACCAAATTCGTCGTCATCTTGACCGCCAGCCCAAGGTCAGCATTGTGATTCCGTTCAAGGATCGCCCGGATCTGTTGCAGCGTTGTATCCATTCTTTGTTACAGCGGCGAACCTATACAAATCTGGAAGTCATCGGCGTATCGAACAACTCCGAATTATCCAGTACGTTCGCCGTAATGGAACAACTCGGTGAGCACCCTGAAATACGCTTTGTCGAACACAACGTCCCGTTCAACTTTTCCGAGCTGGTCAATTTTGGTGCTGCAGAAGCATTGGGAGAGGTGCTGATGCTGATGAATAATGACATTGAGATCATCAGCTGGGACTGGATCGAACGGATGCTGGAGCATGCGATTCAAGCCGATGTGGGAGCTGTGGGTGGAAAATTATTCTATCCAGACAACAGCATTCAGCATGCCGGGTTAATTGTGGGCATCGGCGGCTATGCCGGGCATGCGTTCAAGGGTTTTCGTGGCAATGCCCCCGGTTATTACAATCGGCTCAATATTACCTGCAACTATGCGGCTGTGACCGGCGCGTTCATGATGGTTGAGCGGTGCAAATACGAACAGATTGGGGGGTTTGATGCCAAACAGTTCAAGGTGGCTTGCAACGATGTCGATTTTTGTCTGCGCCTTCTCGAGCAGGGCTATTACAATGTCTATACCCCGTTTGCTCAAGCGTATCACTGGGAATCTTTGTCCCGTGGCTACGAGGATACGGCAGAGAAAAAGACCCGATTTGCTGCCGAAAAGGCGCGATTCTGCGAACGACACCGGGAGATTCTGGATCTAGGGGATCCTTTTTACAATCCCAATCTAACCCTTGATGAAGAAAATTTTGGGTTGGCAGAGTGAACCCAGTATTGCAGCTGGAAAATGTGTTACCTGCCGCATGGGTCAGTGGGCGAGCGGTCATTCAACCCCTGCATGGGCGCAGTCGAAAAGGTCAAATTCTGCCACCCACCACATTGCAGATCGGCGATCAGATATTTGCCGTACAACGGGCCAGACCACGACTGGATGTTAATCTTAAAGCGGGCGAACATCCGTTATGCGGCTGGGAGACGGAGGCCATTATTCATCCGGGTATGGCCGGTGTGCAGATCCCCATCATCGCCAGGCAGCGCAATGTTGCGATGCAAAAGCTTGGTGAACTGGGTCGGATTGATATTGTAGAACAACCGGTACTGGAGCAGGCTCAGTTGCAGGATGGTTGTGAGATTGTGATCTGTATGGCAACCTACAATCCACAGATCGTCGCATTTTCACAGCAGATCGCCTCGATCCAGGCACAAACTTATCCCCACTGGCATTGTATTATCCAGGATGATGACTCGGAACCCGCTGTGCTTGCGGCCATGCGAGCTGTTTGTGAGAAGGATCGTCGCTTCAGTTTTTTTTCTGGCGAATCCAATTGTGGTTTCTACCACAATTTTGAACGCTGTCTGTATCGGGTGCCCGCGACCGTGCCCTATGTGGCATTGTCCGATCAGGATGATGCCTGGCTGCCGGACAAGTTACAGGTCCTGCTAAAGCATCTGGGGCAACACGCTCTGGTCTATTCGGACATGCAGATCGTCGACCATCAGGGCCGGGTTGTGTCTACAACCTATTGGACAAAACGACGCAACAACTATCAGGATATGGAAACTGTATTTTTGGCCAATACCATTACCGGGGCAGCCGCCTTGTTTCGTCGCGAGTTACTGGACCTGGCTTTGCCGTTCCCGGTGCGAATCGGTGATGCCTTTCACGATCACTGGTTAGGGTTGTGTGCCTTTTGTGCTGGTGGTGTGGCCTATGTAGAGCGCCCTCTTTATGATTATTATCAACATGCAGGCAATGTGATCGGTCATTGTGAAGTTGCTCAGCCGGTCCGTAGGCAAGCACAGACCACTGCCATCCAGGCACAAGAGAACGGGATCATGGCGCGCTTGCTGTGTCGTCTGCAAGGTCTTGAATACGGCTATCAGCACGAACACAGGCGTTTACAGCTAATGGCCAAAACCCTGTTGTTGCGTCAGCTGCAAATGCCTGAGCCGTGTCGGAAGGTGGTTGTCAGCCTGGCGGATAATGGCTGGCGCTGCGCGTTGTTTTTATGGCGAAGTCACCGCCGGGTGCGGCAACGAGGCGATACCACAGGCGATGCCGAATTGCGTCTGCTCACCTGGTGGCTCGGACACTGGCTACTGCTAGCCTTTGCCTGGGTCGTACTGACCCCCTATAGCCTGGTTAAAAAGTACCTCTTATCAATAAGGAAATGATATGGGATTTTATAGCGCCATCATGAATAGCCCGCTGGCGACGCCTGCACGTTGGGCAAAAAAGCGACTGCTGGAAAACTATTACAACACCGAGGTGCTGAATCGATTACCTGAGAAAATACGCCCACTTAAGGCACGATTTTCCTCACAGGAGCCGGTGCGGATTAATTTTCTGATCCCGGAAATCAGCTTTGGTAGCTTCTATGGTGGCTATATTGCCAAGTTTCAGTTGGCAAAAAAACTGGCGGTGGCGGGCTTTAAGGTACGGATGATCACGGTGGATCGTTGTCAGCGGGATGAGTCGGCATGGCAAGCCTGTATCAGTCGATACCAGGGGCTGGAAGATGTCCTGGCGCTGGTGGAAGTACAGACTGCCTTTGACCGCAGCAAAGAACTGGCCTGTTCTCCAGATGACCGGGTCATTGCCACGACCTGGTGGACGGCCTATATTGCCAATCGGCTCTGTCAGGACGGCCATTTGCCCGATTTTATGTATCTGATTCAGGAGTTCGAACCCTTTACTTTTGCCATGGGTTCATATTATGCAGCGGCCGAATATTCCTATCGCTTTGCGCACAAGGCGATGTTTTCAACCGGCTTGTTGATGGAATATTTTGCCCAGAACCGGGTTGGGGTGTTTGCCACAGATCCGGCGGGTGAGCACGGATTTTTTGAAAATGCGGTATTGCCGCTGCAGCCGGATGCAGCGGCGCTACGTGCCGGGCGGCCTCACAGCTTGTTATTTTACGCCAGGCCTGAAGCCCATGCGGCACGCAATATGTTCGAAACCGGCTATATCGCCCTGTCAACGGCCATTGAACAGGGGTTATTCGATCAAGACTGGTCTTTTTACGGCATCGGCACCCGTCATGCAGATATCCCCTTGCCTGGAGGGCGACAGCTCAAGATGCTCGGTAAAGTAGGATTGAAAGAATATGCCGCGTTGCTGCGACAGCATGATCTCGGGTTGGCCTTGATGTATACACCGCATCCGAGTCTATTGCCGCTGGAGATGGCGGCCAGTGGCCAGATTGTGGTCAGTTGCGAATGCCTGAACAAAACAGCCGAAAAAATGGCGGCAATTTCCGGTAATATTCTCGCCCCCGCAGCCACGATTGCCGGCGTAACCGAGGGCTTGAAGAATGCAGTACAGCGCTGCAAGGATATTGATGGTCGTTTGCAAGCCGCCAGGCTGCATTGGCCCGCTGCCTGGGATGATGCTTTCGATGCCGGAAAGATTAGTGAGATTTGCCGGTTGCTGCAACTGGCCTGATGAGTTAATGAAGCCAACACGCACATGAGTAAGGATACTATGGATATCAGTATTGTATTGCCGGTTTACAACGAGGTCGATAACCTGCAACCGTTATGTGGTGAAATCACCGCTGTCATGCGTGCGCTTGGCCGGGACTATGAAGTCATCCTGGTTGATGATGGCAGTACTGACGGTTCTCGGGAATTGCTGGCCGCGATGGCAAAACAGGACGAGCATCTGAAAGTGGTGTTATTTCGCCGAAATTTTGGCCAGACTCCGGCCATGATGGCCGGTTTCGATTATTCCTCGGGTGAAATCATCATTACCTTAGATGCCGATCGGCAGAACGATCCGGCGGACATCCCGAAACTGATCGCCAAGGTGGAAGAGGGCTATGATATGGTCAGTGGCTGGCGTTACCAGCGCAAGGACGGATTTCTGTTACGGCGCCTGCCTTCGATGATCGCCAACCGGATTATCTCCTATACCACCGATGTCTCGCTACACGATTACGGCTGCTCGCTGAAAGCTTTTCGTTGCGAGGTGGCCAAGAGTCTGCACCTGTACGGTGAAATGCATCGCTTTATTCCCGCCATTGCCAGCTGGATGGGTGTGCGCATTGCCGAAATCAAGGTCAACCATCGACCGCGGGTGGCTGGCACCTCGAAATATGGTATCTCCCGTACCTTCCGGGTCATTCTGGATTTGATTGCGGTCAAATATCTGTTGAGTTACTCCAGTAGGCCGGTACAGTTTTTTGGTTCACTGGGCTTGCTCAGTGGTGCTCTGGGCACACTGATTGCGTTCTGGCTGGCTTTTGAGCGGATGTTTATGGGGGTGCCGCTGGGTAATCGACCCTTATTTTTGTTTGCTATCCTGTTGACTTTTATCGGTCTACAGTTCATTACTGTGGGTTTGTTGGCAGAAATGCAGACCCGGATTTATCACGAAACCCAGGACAAGGCGGTCTATGTCGTTCGCGAAGTCATTAACTGACTTCAGTATCGTCATCGTCAACTGGAACAGTCACGATGATCTGAGTCGATGTCTGGAATGTCTGTGTGAGCAACGCCATCCACCACAGCAGGTGATTGTGGTCGACAATGACAGTACAGATGATTCATTGGACAAGGCATTGACCAAGGCCAAAGGGTTGCCCTTAACGGTGGACCGACAAAAGACTAATCTGGGCTTTGCTGCTGCCAATAATCTTGCGGTACGCCAATACGTGAACAGCACCTGGACCGTGTTGCTTAACCCGGATTGCTTTGCCGAGTCGGACTGGTTGTACGAATTGGCGCTTGCAATTCAAGATGATCCGGAAACGGGGTTTTTTGGCAGCTGCCTGCTGGATGCAAGAAGACCGGATCATTATGATGGTACCGGCGATGAATACCATGTATCAGGACTGGCCTGGCGACGTGATCATGGCCGGGAGCTGGCTTCAGTGCAGCGCCCTGCAGGAGAAGTCTTTGCCGTTTGTGCCGCTGCAGCTGCCTACCACACGGCTGCCTGGCGTCAGCTCGGTGGTTTTGATGAAACATTTTTCTGTTATTTTGAAGATGTCGATCTGGCCTTTCGTCTGCAATTGGCCGGTTTTCGTGGTCGTTATGTGCCGTCCTCAAAAGTCCGGCACATCGGCTCAGCTTCTACCGAGCGCGTATCGGGATTCAGTCTCTATCACGGTCATCGCAATATGGTCTGGACCTATTTCAAGGATATGCCGTCTGCCTTGTTACTGCTAACCTTGTTGCCGCATTTATTGATCAACCTGATTAGTGTGCTCTGGTATTGTTCCCGGGGACATGGTCAGACGATTTGTCGAGCCAAATGGGATGCCTTGAAAGGTTTGCCCGCGGTGCTGTCACAACGGCATTTGATACAGCGGCAAACGACCCGAAGCTGGCCGTTATTGCGACTCATGTCCTGGACGCTATGGCGTAACCGGCAATGAATTCACTATGGCTCTGAACAAACAATCAGTAACGGTCGTGGTGGTTAATTTTAATGCCGGTGATCTGTTGGAGAAGTGTATTCGCAGGGTGTTGGCCTGTGAAGCGGTAGGAACCGTACTGCTGGTCGATAATGCCTCAACCGACCATAGTCTGCAGTTTGTTACACAACTTGAACAAGAGCGTTTGCAGGTCGTGAGGTTGGCGCATAATATTGGCTTCTCGGCAGCTATTAACCGGGTGTTAGCCGATTGTGTTGACCACTTCACGTTGCTGCTTAATCCTGATTGCATGATGTCGGGGAATGCGTTGCAGCACTTGCTCAAGGGATTTGATTCTGGCATCGACGTTGCCATGGTGGGGCCGTTGATCCAGAATCCGGATGGCAGCGAACAACGGGGTTGTCGACGGGACCTGCCAACCCCGATGTCGGCACTGGTTCGGGATTTTCGCCTCGGTTTTCTGGGTCTGCAGCGCTGGCAGAATTTTGATCATACCGGCCAGCCTGTTGGCAATACCCCGCAGCCTGTGGAGGCCATATCCGGTGCCTGCATGCTGATCAAAACTACCTGCTTTCAACAATTGCAGGGGATGGACAGTGGCTTTTTTCTGCATTGTGAGGACCTGGACTTGTGTTTCCGAATGCGTGCAGCCGGCTGGAGGATTCTGTTCGTGCCCGGTGCCGTGGTAAGCCATACCCAGGGTAGTTGCAGCTTCGAGAACCCACGCTTGATTGAGTACTACAAACACCGGGGTATGTGCCGTTATTACTTGAAGCATTTTCGCAGTTTCCGTCATCGATTGCTGTCACTGTTGCTGATTCCTGCGATCTGGCTGCGCTTTGTGCTGAAAGTGCTGCTCAGAAGCGGTAATACCAAGTAGTTGAATGATCTCAGACCCGGTACAATTGCAGATCCAACCATGAGCCCTATCTACCTGGTCAGCGGAGCGAAGAGTTCGGTGGGTTGTGCCCTGCTGGGTTTTCTTCAGGACAGGGCGGCAGAAGTATGGGCACTGACCCGTGGCACCTTGCCGGATTCGACCGCTTCGGTGCAATGGATGCATGCAAACCAGATCACACTGCGCTACCAGAAAGATACCAGAAACCAGCCGATGATTTTCCTGGCTGTGGCGCCCTTGTGGTCAGTTGCCGAGACGATTGATGCTTGTACGGGTATTCCCTTGCAAAAGATTGTGGCTGTGGGCTCGACCAGCGAGTTTACCAAAGCCAGTAGCCAGGACCCCTATGATCAGGAGGTCGTGGCTCAATTGCGACAGGGGGTGCGTGATCTCCGTGAGCGGGCCAACAGACGGCAAATTCCTTTTTTGCTGTTGCGTACCACCATGATTTATGGTCCGAATGATCGTAATCTTACTTTCTGGCGCCGATTTGCTCGGTATGCACCGGTACTGCCATTGATTTCTGGCGGACGCGCCATGCGTCAACCGGTACATGTTGAAGATGTTGCAGCAGTGGTTCTGGCCGCAGCTGGCTACTCCGGTAGTACACAGGAATTTATTATCGCGGGACCTCGCCCGCTGAGTTATCGGCAGATGCTCGAATCCATTTGCCAGCAACAGGGGCGCAAGCGCCTGTTTGTATCATTTCCAGTATTCATGTTGAAAATGGTGGTGATGGTGATACGGTTTTTGCCTGGTATGAAGGGGTTGCGCCCGTCGATGATAGAACGCATGCAACTGGATATGATTTTCCCTATAGACAGAACGCAACAGGAGCTTGGGTTCATCCCCCGTGAGTTCGACTCGAAAGGTTGTGATCGGTGGCCAAAGGAGTGATTCGAGTAAGACCCCATCTCAGGACAGGAGATGGGTAACAATAAGATATTCCTGTTTTTGTGGTGTATTTCCGATGTCTCGTATAGAATCCTGCTGGTTTTCGGAGTTGCGTACTGCCTTTGCTCCAACTGGGGTGGTACGTGAACGACACAATCAGTTGCGTCACCCAAGCTGTAGCTGTTGGCCACAGCGCCGAACCTGGTCTGATCATGGATCATTATCAGACAAAGGGGGTCGGTGACGTAGGATTGCTTTTGCTGCATATTCTTGGTGGATCAATTTTTTGTAAGTTTTGTGCAACTCAGTTGTATCCGTTTGATGTTCAGCTGCCGTTCAGTTTGCGTCATGTATAGTGCAAGCACAGAATCTGAAACGGAGAAATAATCATGAAATATTCAAACAAATTAATGATCATAACAGTACTGTCTGCGTTGCTGGTCGCTCCCTTGTCTCAGGCAGCACAGGCTGGTGATTATGACAGGTATTATCGAGATTCTTCTTCACCAGAGATATTTGGTGCAATTGTGGGGGCTGCGGTAGGCAGTCAATTTGGCCATGGTAAAGGTCGTGGCTGGACAACTGCTGCTGGAGCACTGCTTGGTTGGTCGATCGGTCATGATATGACATATGTTAACCATGGTTATGAAAATGGCTATACCGATGAACCGATGGATGGATATATTGACCAATCGATGGATGACTATATTGACGAATCTATGGATGACTATTACGACGATCAGGCGGATAACTATATCTACGAATTAGAGGACAGCTATATGTGACCGGATCAAGCATTTAGGTACATCACAGGTAATCAATTTTCCTTTACTTCGAGCATGGTTCGAGCCTATGAGTGGTTTGATGCTCGGAGCGAGTATCAAATATACTGGTCAGGACGGTATGTCTATTGTCAGTACAGGTTTATTTTATCCATTTAGATCAATTATTTGAAGTAAAACATATCGCATCAGAAGACAATAGCAGTCTGTTTTCATTTTATTGTTATTCGCTGACTGTCTTGATGATGGGATTCACTTTTCTTGCTTAAAATGATTAAAAAATC
>CAYQAP010000029.1:0-2952 GCA_964415515.1 uncultured Gammaproteobacteria bacterium
GGAAGTACTGAAGTATCGTTAACGGAGCGGTATCCCTGGGGTGTCTCGAAGGTAGTACAGTCCGAATCTTATACGCAGTGAATAGCGACTATGAACAAAGCTCAGCAAAATATCAGTTTCCGCGTGAATGGCATGACCTGTGCCAGTTGTGTCAACCGGGTTGAAGGGGTATTGCAGAAACAACCCGGGGTCAATCAGGTGGCGGTCAATCTGGCTGCTGAAAAGGCCAGTGTTGCATTCAATTCTGAGCAGGTGAAACTACCTACACTGCTCCAGGTGGTCAAGGATGCGGGTTACGATACCGTCTCTACCGAAACCGATATCATGGTCAGTGGCATGACCTGCGCTTCCTGCGTCGGCCGGGTTCAGCGCGTTGTCAGCAAATTGCCCGGGGTGATAGCAGCCACTGTCAATCTGGCCACAGAAAAGGCAAATGTCGAATACCTGTCGGATACGATTGGTCTCGCTGAAATACGTACTGCTATTGAGAACGCCGGGTATCAGACTCAGGTGGCTGAGCAGGGTGGAGAAGATGCCGAGCAGTTGGCTCGAAATAAGGAGCGCTTGGAATTGCGCAATAATTTGATCTTTGCTTTGGTTCTGGCGATTCCGCTGGTGATCATCAGTATGGGGCCGTTGTTTATTCCACCCATGGCAGATCTGATGTATGCCCTGATGCCTGAGTCATCCTGGAATTGGCTCGAATTTCTGCTCGCTACCCCGGTCCAACTGGTGGCTGGGCGGCGCTTTTACCGAGTTGGTATGGCGGAATTACGTCATTTTAGTCCGGGCATGAGCACCCTGGTAATGATGGGGACATCTGCCGCCTATGGTTATTCCCTGTTCGCTTTGCTGATGCCACAGATCTTCCCTGAGGGCACTGCCAATCTCTATTTCGAGGCATCTTCGGTCATTATCGCGCTTATCCTGCTCGGAAAATTCATGGAGGCAACCGCCAAAGGGCGGACCTCGGAAGCGATTAAGAAATTAATGCAATTGCAGGCCAAGACTGCCCGTGTGGTGCGTGATGGTGAGGAAGTTGAGATTCCGATTGACCAGCTGCATCCTGAGGATATCGTCAGTGTTCGGCCCGGCGAGCGTATCCCGGTCGACGGCATCCTGGTCTCAGGGCAGAGTTATGTCGATGAGGCGATGATCACCGGTGAGCCGATTCCGGCACAAAAACTTATCGGTGATGAGGTGATCGGTGGTACGGTCAACAAGACAGGTGCATTCAACTTTCGGGCCACCCGCATTGGTTCCGAGACGCTGCTGGCACAAATCATCAAAATGGTGGAGCAGGCGCAGTCCAGCAAGCCACCTATCCAGGAACTGGCGGATCGTGTCGCATCGATTTTTGTCCCTGTGGTCATTGTCCTGGCCCTGCTGACCTTCTTTGTGTGGTTGGCCATCGGTCCGGCTCCGGCTCTTAATTATGCTTTTGTGGCGGCTGTCAGTGTGCTGGTGATTGCCTGCCCCTGTGCGATGGGGTTGGCCACACCCACCGCCATCATGGTAGGGACCGGCAAGGCGGCAGAGATGGGGACCTTGTTCCGCAAGGGAACTGCGCTTGAATCTCTGGCCAGGGTGGACCTTGTGGTTCTGGACAAGACAGGAACTTTGACCAAGGGAATGCCGGAACTGACCAATTTTATTGCCTGTGATCTGCCAGAGAGCGAGAGCCTGCCGTTGATCGCAGCCGCCGAAGCCAAGAGTGAGCACCCCATCGCCCAGGCCATTGTAGCCTATGCCAAAGGATCCGGAATGGAGTTGCCCGAGGTCAGTGGTTTCGATGCTGAGCCTGGCTTTGGCCTGCAGGCTGTGGTAGCGGGGCACGAGATTAACATCGGTGCCGATCGCTACATGCAGCGCTTGGGGATCGACCTTGCAGGAGTATCGGAACAGGCCAGCCAGCTTGCCGATCAGGCCAAGACACCTCTGTTTGCTGCCATTGATGGGAAATTGGCTGCCCTGGTGGCTGTGGCCGATCCGATCAAGACAGGTAGCGTCGAAGCGATCGCCGGCCTTGCAGCATTTGGTATTGATACTGCCATGCTGACCGGGGACAATCGGCGTACGGCTGCGGCGGTTGCCCGTGAGGCAAATATCAGCCAGGTGATGGCCGAAGTATTGCCCGGTGAGAAGGCGGCGGAGGCGAAACGGCTTCAGGAACAGGGTAAAAAGGTGGCTTTCGTTGGCGATGGCATCAACGATGCCCCGGCTCTGGCCCAGGCAGATGTCGGAATTGCCATCGGAACCGGCACCGATATTGCCATCGAGGCTGGTGACATCATTCTGATGTCCGGTGACCTGCGCGGTATCGTCAATGCCGTATCGTTATCTCGGCGAACCCTGCGCACCATCCGTCTCAACTTTTTCTGGGCCTATGCCTATAACGTGGCACTGATCCCGCTGGCGGCTGGAGTCCTCTACCCGTTCCTGCAGTTGCTGCTTAACCCGATGCTTGCGGCTGCAGCCATGAGTTTTTCGAGTCTGTTTGTGGTATCAAATAGTCTGAGACTGCGTAAGTTCAAGGCACCGCTAGCTCACCCGACAGTAGTCGAAGGATCTCAATCATCCGTTGTAGAGGGCAAGCCGATCGCACAAGGCATCTGATCATCCTGGAATTGGCGTATTCAAAGACCAGGCTGGATCAACGATCCAGCCCCGAAATCATTCAGTTATCCTGTAAATGAGCGTAAGGTTGGCAGCGCAAGTCCTTACCCCCTCTCGTGATCCACCGGTCATGATCCACCCCGCCAGGTGATGAAGTTTCTGTCAGAGAAAAACCACCTGATTTTTCATTCGGATTCAACTCGCAAGTGCAACAGATGGATTGATCTGTGATGAGGTGTTTTCGGCACACGACAAAAATCCACAGTTTTATGGGAATGATGGGTCGAGAATAATAAATATGGGGTAAGCTTGCCCTCGGTGTAGGCTCCTAACCAC
>CAYQAP010000029.1:3052-24716 GCA_964415515.1 uncultured Gammaproteobacteria bacterium
GCAACAGAATACTGATTTCTTGGGCCCATTGAAGACAAAGAGCATTATGAACAATACGCGACAATCATTCATTTCGGATTTTTTTAAGCTAGAGTCGGCGGGAGGGATTGTTCTCATGCTTGCTGCTGTGCTAGCCCTGGGATTTTCCAATTCACCATTGCAATCCTATTACGCTTTGTTTCTTGATACACCTTTAGAGATTCGAATTGGCACTTTTGGGATCGAAAAACCGTTATTACTCTGGATTAATGACGGGGTAATGGCTATATTCTTTTTTCTCATCGGTCTTGAGTTAAAACGAGAGCTTGTTGAAGGCGAACTTTCAGATATAAGAAATATTGTGCTCCCTGGCATTGGGGCGATTGGTGGTATGGTCATCCCTGCATTGGTCTACACGTATTTTAATCGGACAGATGCCACTGCCATGAAAGGTTGGGCAATTCCTACTGCAACCGATATAGCCTTTGCATTGGGAGTTTTATCATTATTAGGTTCCAGAGTCCCTGTCAGTGTTAAAATATTTATCACTTCCCTGGCAATATTTGATGATATCGGCGCCATTTTAATAATCGCTATTTTTTATACCGCAAACATATCACTGGTGTCACTCATTGTGGTGATTATCTGTATCGCACTTCTTGCTTGGTTAAACAAACGCAACTTTGAATCGACCAGTCTATATATAGCAGTCGGTGTTGTCATGTGGGTAGCCATGTTGAAGTCTGGTGTCCATGCCACATTGGCCGGGGTGATCCTGGCCATGTTTATTCCAATGCAGTCAAAAGTGAATGCACATTATTCACCATTAAAAAGCATGGAGAATAACTTGCATTCAGTGGTTGCATTTTTTGTTCTGCCAATCTTCGCATTCGCTAATTCAGGCATTAATTTTATTGGGGTAGGGACTGTACAGTTATTACATAACGTACCACTGGGCATTGCACTTGGGTTGTTTGTTGGAAAGCAGGCAGGAGTTTTCGGTCTTTGCTGGCTTGCAATCAAGCTGAAGCTAGCAAACTTACCGGAAAGCATGTCTTGGAGTACTTTGTATGGGACCGCAGCGCTATGCGGTATTGGTTTTACGATGAGTTTGTTTATAGGATCGCTTGCTTTCGAAGAAACGGGCGTTAACCTGCTATTTGATGAGCGAATTGGTATTCTATTGGGTTCATTAGCATCCGGGATTGTCGGTTATGTGGTATTGCGTGCAGGTTTGCCATCTGGCCAACGAAGAGAGATTGTGTGATGCCACGAGCATATTCTTGTCTGGATGAATGCACCCAAGCAATTCAGCAACAAACCTAGAGTCGATGCTGTGGTGAGAGCGCATGGTGCATCGGCAAGGTACTCTTCTTGAGGGCAACAATTTTTGCAATAAAAATCAATAATTCGCAGCTAATAATTCTCTAAACTTGCCTGGGAAGCGGCAGTAAGCTATTGTTTTCAAATGATAAAAATAATTCATGAGGATTTGTTCATGAAAATAACAAATATTAGTCGTTTGTAATATATGAGGTGAACCACTATATTTTCAGCAACGGCAAATGCTGTTATGTATTCACGTATCAACCTGAGGATTAAGACCATGTTAACTGAAAGTGTCACGAAAATGGGTACCAGCTATTTAGGTGCAATCGTTCTTCTTACTGCAATTCTGGCTTTCTCAGTCTAGGCAGTATTGAGTAACCTGGCTGGGCATTTGCAATAGACCAACAGCACAATGCTGGCAGCAGACGAACAGCGTCTGCAGGTATTGTTTATCTGTATCGGTATGCCATTGTACGGCAGGAGGGCATTATGAAAATTATTTCCAAAATTTATCAGAAAATCAACGACAAAATGGCCAAACATGAAGCGGCCAAAACACTGCAAGCCATGCCGGATTATTTGCTGGCAGATCTCGGGCTCAATCGCTACGAGATTCAGGAAAGAGTGTATGGTGCGGCACAGGCTAACGCGGTCTCAAGTGTACATTATATTGACATTGAAGACCGGCATATAGTAGGTACACTGTCATATGCTAATTGACTAATTTCTACTGCAGCATTTCGTCACGACGGGTGCTGCAGAACAGGGAAGGGGACGGCATGCCGTCTCCTTTTTTGTGCGTTGAAAAGTTGTTGTCACTGGATCGAGTGGGCAGCCGCTGTCATATTGTGCAGCTTTTGCAAGGCAAGCTTGCGTCCCAGAAAGCCGAGTCCACAATCCGGGGCTGCAAGCAGGCGGTCTTGGTCGATATGCTGCAATGCCTGCAGTAGGCGTTGTCTGATTTCATCCACGGGTTCTACCCGGCTGTCGGCAATAGCGACCACCCCGAGAATTACGGTGGTGCGGTGAAAATGCTCTAACAGCATTAGGTCATTGTGGCGATGTGCATCTTCCAGGGATACCGCCATAATCGTGGAATTATCGATAGCCCTGGCCAATTGCAGGTACGCTTGTGGATCTGCTTTGGTATAGTCGGACTGATCCAAATGATCCGGGTAACCGCAACACATATGCGATACTCTGTTGACTTCCGGGGGACAGCCATGAAAGGCCCGCTCAAGATTCTCAATGCCGTAGGATAAGGCCGCAGCTGGGTTGCGGGCGAAAAGCGGTTCATCAATCTGGATATGGCGGCAGCCGGCAGCAGCCAGGGCCAGCACTTCATGATTGAGGGCTTGGGCCAGTGCAGCACCGAGTTTTTTTGGTTCGTTATAAAATACATCTGCTGTGGTATCGGTAATCGTCATCGGCCCGGGGATCGTCATCTTGACCGGAAGGGTGGTATGGCTCTGAGCACGTTGCCAATCCTGCACCAAAAAGGGCTTCCGTGCACTGATAGGACCAGTGATGGTCGGTAAATCAGCTGCATAGTTGCCATTGCGCATAATACGATGATCCAGACGACTGAAATCAACGCCATTCAGGTGTCGGCAATGATAATGGACGTAGTTTTCTCTGGGGATTTCCCCATCCGTCGGGATGTCGATACCCGCATCCACCTGATCGGTGATGACCTCCTTGCTGGCCCGGTCCAGCAAGGCTTCGGCATCTGGTCCCAGGTTGGCCAAAGCATCGGCCCATTGCTTGATGGCGGATCCAGCCTCAGGATTGGTATGGGAGGCAAACCAGTCAGGAATTTTTAGATAATCTGGTTTGGGGAAAGCCCCGATACAAGTGGTGATTATCGGCATGTAGAATCTCCGGGGTGGCTAAAGAGGGCAGTTCGGTTCGGCGAATACTACGGTAATTCGTCGATTCTGTTTGCCTTTTTTCTTGATGCTCTGGATTTTCACAGGACCGATTTCGCCGGTCGCGGCCACGTGGGTACCGCCACAGGGTTGCAGGTCTACACCAGTAAATTCCACCAGCCTGATTTTGCCCGTCCCAATCGGTGGCTGGACGGACATGGTGCGTATCAGCTCAGGACGTTCGGCCATTTCTTCGTCACTGATCCAATGCAGTTGCATCGGCACATTCCGGGCGATCAGTTCATTGACCCGGGTTTCGATGGCTTCCCGATCCGGGGGTTCGGGCAGGTCAAAATCGAGTCGGCCACTGCCGTCACGCACAGAGCCTCCTGTGACCGGAGCGGGAATCGTCGCGCACAGCATATGCAATAAACTGTGCATACGCATCAGCCGATAGCGACGGTCCCAGTCGATTTTCAGTTGTACCGGGGTCCCGACTGCTGGCAGTGTTGAATTTTCAGCCAGTAGATGGCGGATAGTACCGCTTTCGCGATCCTTGATCGTATCCAGGACCTGTACGCAAGCCCCTTGCCATTGCAGGGTGCCGCAATCTCCAGGTTGGCCACCGCCGTTGGGATAGAAGACGGTTTGATCGGTGCAAACAGCGTGTTCGTGAACAGCGGTTACGACAGCCTCGCATTCTTTGCAATAGCTGTTGTTGCTGAATAGTTCCAATGTCATAGATCGACCTCCCGGGTCTGTGGCAGTGTTGTTGCCAGGCTGAGTTGACGTGCAAGGCTAGCGAGGGAACCACTATTGGTCAAGCACCTCGGGCCGAGGTGACCGATATCTCAGCTCGTATTCAAGACACCACTGGCAGCTTGGCTGCTCTTGATCAGGGGAGTGAGGTGCTGGATGAATGAGATGAGCACACCAGGCTCATGATCTGAATCCAGGGTGCTTGCGACGGTGTGGAACAATCATCCGATTTGTTCTGGCCCTATTATTTTATCTGGGCAACCCGCATAGTCCGGATTCTGGAGTGTAAACTACATAACTGTTATGGATGTCAATCATTCAATCTGAAACTGCGTGTTGCTACTTGTAGGAGTTGAGTTATGTTGATTGGTGTACCCAAGGAAATCAAGAATCATGAGTATCGTGTCGGGATGTCCCCTGCCAGTGTCCGTGAAGCGGTTGCCCATGGTCATGCGGTTATGGTTGAAACCCAGGCGGGCGAGGGGATCGGAGCCACTGACGAGGTCTATGAGGCCGCCGGAGCCACAGTGGTAGAGAGTGCTGCCGAGGTATTTGCCGAGGCCGAGATCGTGGTTAAGGTCAAGGAGCCGCAAGCCGTGGAGCGGGCCCAGTTGCGTGAAGGTCAGGTATTGTATACTTATCTGCATCTGGCGCCGGACCCGGAACAGACTCGCGAACTGGTGGACAGTGGCGCTATCTGTGTTGCCTATGAAACGGTCACCTCTGCCCGAGGAGGCTTGCCCCTGCTGGCGCCAATGTCTAAGGTCGCTGGGAGAATGTCGATTCAGGCGGCAGCCTATTGCTTGGAACATCCGCACGGTGGACTTGGTATGCTGCTCGGTGGTGTGCCGGGCGTAGATCCGGCGAAAGTCGTGATCCTCGGTGCCGGTGTGGTGGGAACACATGCTGCACACATGGCTGTTGGTCTAGGTGCTGATGTTTGGGTGCTTGATCGCAGCATGCAGGCGCTGGACCATCACTGGGAACAGTTTGGGCGCAGTACCAATTCGGTATTTTCGACCGCAGATGCACTCGAACAGCATGTTCTGGAAGCCGATGTGGTCATCGGTGGGGTGCTGATTCCCGGGGATACGGCACCCAAGCTGGTGACCACCGAGATGGTTCGTGATATGAAACCCGGGGCGGTAATCGTTGATGTTGCCATCGACCAGGGCGGATGCTGCGAAACCTCTAAACCGACGACCCATGACAATCCAACCTACGTAGTCGATAACGTGGTGCACTATTGTGTTGCCAACATGCCTGGCGGTGTCCCCAGAACCTCTACGTATGCACTGAACAACGCCACATTGCCCTATCTGTTGACCTTGGCCGATAAAGGGTTTCAACAGGCGATGCTTGATGACGAACACCTGCGTAATGGCCTGAATGTATATCAGGGCAAGGTGACTTGTGAAGTTGTCGCTCAGGATCTTGGTTACGATTATGTGCCGGCTCTTGAGGCCTTGCGACACTGACTGACTTCCCTGAGCTTCTGCAGTGTAAGGGTCTATTGGCCTGGGCAGGCCCTTAAAGCTGTGTTTTTCAATTGGAGGAGTATTTTGACTGTACCGTCATTGTTCCACCAAGCAAACAAGGGCGGGTAATAATGTGGCAGTCTGTCACTCCAAAGCTCTGTACTGTAGTCGAACGTGAGGATGTGGCGCTCCCTAGGAGAATCGAACTCCTGTTACCGGCGTGAGAGGCCGGTGTCCTGACCGCTAGACGAAGGGAGCAAATTGCAGTGTGGTTAATTTGGCTATTCTTTTGCGTGCGATATGTTATCATATTCGCTACGGATTGCTCCATGCTTGCGCGGGTGAAACCAGCAATATTGGGCGGGCATGACTGAAAAGAACATCTCAGATAGCAATCTCGGGGGCGTGTGGTGCAGTGAATGCGGCACACACGTATGGGTCAGGTGATCGAAGCAGCGTGCACAGGCAGCGTTTCGGGACCCTGGCGACCGTCGTCGGAACAGGATTTGGCGATATACCTTAATTTTGGCACTGAACGGGTGCCGGATGGTGGCAGAAATACCCACTTTTTCGTGTGTGTGGGAAAGGTGTAGATGGATGCGCTTGCATGATCAATATGCCGGAACCGTATCATGGTAATTAACGGTAGTTGTCGATAGTCTATAGCTTCGTCCTTAGAGGGCAGAAATACGTATGGAAAAAATGTCAGAACAGGCATGGGTAGAAAATGAGGAGGTTGTTGAACCTGCTCGATATGGTGCAGGTCAGCATGCTATCAAACAGAACCAAATCAGTACCAACGCACTGAGGGTATGCAGTGGGTTACGCGATGCTGGCTATGAGGCCTTGCTGGTTGGCGGTTGTGTCCGTGATTTGTTACTGGGGCGTGAGCCGAAGGATTTTGATGTGGCCACGAATGCGCATCCCGAAGAGGTTAAAAAAGTCTTTCGTCAAACCCGCCTTATCGGTCGTCGTTTTCGACTTGCGCATGTCCGTTTTGGGCGTGAAATCATCGAAGTGGCCACCTACCGAGGCCAGTGCGATGAAGACGATGATGAGGATACAGTGGGGGAGGGGGGCGAGGAAAAATCTCTCCAGAACAACCTGGATGAGGAGCGCAGTGTCGCCGACTATGGGATGATTCTACGTGATAACGTCTACGGGGATCAGCCTGAGGATGCACTGCGTCGTGATATTTCCATCAATGCCTTGTACTATGATCCAGACTCTGAAACCGTGATCGATTACACGGGTGGGGTAGAGGATCTAAAAGCCAGGATCATTCGTGTGATCGGAGATCCACAACGGCGATTTCGGGAAGACCCGGTACGGATGTTGCGCGCCATCCGCTTCGCGGCCAAGCTAGGGTTTGTTCTCGAGCCCGAGAGTTCAACTCTGATCCCAAAATTGTCTCATCTTCTTGCCTATGTTTCACCAGCGCGTTTATTCGATGAGGTCCTGAAGCTCTTTCACAGTGGTGCTGCTGTCGACACCTTTACCTTGTTGCGCAATAATGACATGCTGCAGTTTTTGTTGCCTCTTAGTGAAGAAGCGCTGGACATATTTGAAGCCCGCGACCCGGATTATCGTTCCATAATTATTACTGCCCTGGCGAATACCGACAAACGGGTAAAACAGGGTAAACCGGTCATCCCGGCTTTTTTGTTTGCCGCTTTGTTATGGGAAGCACTGTGCATATTGCAGCGCGATGCTGAAGATAGCGGTATGACGACACTGGAGGCCTTCAAAAAGGCGGAAGATAGCGTCTTGTCTGAACAGTGTCAGTGCACTGTAATTCCACGCAGAGTTTCGGGTCCAGTACGTGAAATCTGGAAGATGCAGCGCCAACTGGAACAACGTCGACCGAATCAGATTCGGAATTTGTTTCAGGACAAACGTTTCCGGGCTGCCTATGATTTTATGCTACTTCGTGCCAGTATCGGCGAACTGGACCAAAGCCATGTCGACTGGTGGGATCGATGGCAATCTGCTGATGAAGAGGCACGTGCAGTAATGTGTCGTGCTAGCGGTGGTGGTCAGCATGCTGAACATCAGGGCAATAAACATCAGGGCAATAAACATCAGGGGGATAAAAGACGATCGCGTCGTTCGCGAACCCGTTCTCGTTATCGCTCACGAAGCAAACCTCAAAATACTAAAAACTGAGTTTCTGAAGATGCCACTCAAGGCGACTACCGCCTATCTGGGATTGGGTTCCAATCTGTGTACCCCAAGCCAGCAAATCGTGTTGGCCTTACAGAAAATTGCTAGGTTGCCACAGCTGCAATTGCAGCAGAATTCCCGCTTAGTACGTTCTGCTCCCCTGGGACGTGTCCGTACCCAACCGGATTTTGTGAATGCGGTCTGTGAAATCACCACAACACTGACAGCCCATGCCTTGTTAAAGGAAATATTGACACTTGAAAAGCAGCTGGGCCGGGTCAGACTGCTGCCGGATGGGCCAAGGGTTATCGATTTGGACTTGTTACTCTATGGCGATACTATCATTCAAGATGAGCTTTTAACGGTACCCCATCCACGCATGCATGAGCGCCGTTTCGTATTGCAGCCACTGTTGGAAATTGCCCCTGCAATCGTGATTTCAGGCTTGGGTCCTGCAGCCGAGTATCTGACGTCCTGTCTGGATCAGCGGCTGGAATGGGTGCAGGCTGAGCCGGTACGTCCAGTGATCTGACATGGCACAGTTTTTTTCTATTCATCCGGGAAATCCACAACCTCGTTTGCTCAACAGGGCCGTACAGATTCTGCAAGATGGTGGCATCATTGCATATCCAACGGATACCTGCTATGCATTGGGTTGCCAGTTGACCGCAAAATCCGCGCTTGACCGTCTACGAAAACTACGGCGCCTGGATGCAAACCATAATTTTACTCTGGTCTGCCGCAACCTAGCTGAAGTCAGCCCTTATGTAAAAATGTCCAATCAGTCCTATCGACTATTACGCAGTGGTACGCCAGGGCCCTATACCTTTATCCTTCCTGCAACTCATGAAGTGCCCAGACGATTGCAAACGGCCCGACGCAAGACCATTGGCATCAGAATTCCGGATTCTACCCTGGTGCAGCAATTGCTGGTATCCCTGGGAGAACCGCTGAACAGTACCACATTGCTCTTGCCTGGTCAGTCGCAGCCATTGAATGAACCGGAGCACATACGTCAGCAGCTTGAACATGAGATCGATTTGGTAATCGACAGCGGTTTCTGTGGAATCGAACCGAGTACTGTTATTGATTTAAGTGATAATACGCCCCGGCTACTGCGTCAGGGGAAAGGTGCGGTTGAACAGTTACTGGGCAAATTTCGGTAGAACTGCTGTACTGTCCATTGAGCCGACATGATGTACCTCTGCTATATTTTGGTCTGAAAGATATAGTTAATATTTTGCGTTAGGAGAGCAATACGCTATGAGTGTATCGGGTCAACAGATAAGAGTCCTTTCCGGGATGCGACCCACCGGTCGTTTGCATTTGGGCCACTACCACGGGGTGCTGAAAAACTGGATTATATTGCAGCAAGAATATGAATGTTTCTTCTTTGTGGCAGATTGGCATGCACTGACGACTCATTATGATGACCCTAAATCACTGAATGAGCATGTTTGGGATATGGTAATCGACTGGCTCGCTTGCGGCATCGACCCGGGTCGGGCGACTTTGTTTATTCAATCTCAGGTGCCCCAGCATGCTGAACTAAATTTGCTATTGTCTATGATTACCCCGGTGAGTTGGCTGGAACGGGTCCCCTCCTATAAAGACCAACAGGAGAAACTTAAGGGGAGAGATCTGGCGACTCACGGTTTCCTTGGCTATCCGGTACTACAGGCGGCAGATATTCTTATCTATCAGGCAGGTATGGTGCCGGTAGGCGAAGATCAGGTGCCTCACATCGAAGTAACCCGGGAAATTGCCCGGCGATTTAATTATCTTTACGGACGTGAGGCCGGTTATGAAGAAAAAGCCGAGCGGGCGATTCGGAAAATGGGTAAAAAAGCCGCCAAACTGTATCGGCAGCTGCGTACCGCGTACACCGAACAAGGTGACAGCGAGGCGATCGAGCGGGCTCACGCATTGCTGTATGCTCAGCATAATATCACTTTGGGAGATCGTGAACGTCTATATGGTTATCTGGAAGGTGGCGGTAGAATTGTGCTACAGGAGCCGGAGGCCTTGTTGACCGAAAGCCCGAAATTGCCAGGTCTGGACGGCCAGAAAATGTCAAAATCCTATGGCAATGCCATCGCCTTGCGTGATGATCCGCAGCGGGTCACAAAAGCGTTGCGGGCCATGCCGACAGACCCGGCACGGGTACGTCGCAATGACCCTGGGACGCCGGAAAAATGTCCGGTTTGGCAGCTGCATAAAGTGTATTCAGGGGAGGACACGAAGACCTGGGTCATCGAAGGATGCACCACCGCGGGGATTGGTTGTCTGGATTGCAAACAGCCTCTCATTGATAGCATCATTGCCGAACAAAAGGAGAATCAGCGTCGAGCGAAAGAATATTCGGCTGATCCAACCCTGGTGCGCAACATCATTGCCGACGGCTGTGAGCGAGCGCGAGAAGTTGCCGAAGATACACTCGACGAGGTGCGCCGTTGTGTTGGCACAGATTACTACTAGAATACGACATCATAAGGACTGCAAGCTGCAGATTTTTCAGTGAACCAGCAACTGGAAATCCACGCTTTAGCGGACCCGGATGTCAAGGCGAAGGTGGCCGGCAAAGCCGTGCATCAGTGGCCCGATGACCTTTACATTCCGCCGCAGGCCCTGGAGGTGTTCCTGGAAACCTTTGAGGGTCCTTTGGATTTATTGCTGTACCTGATTCGTCGACACAATCTGGATATTCTGGATATTCCAGTTGCTGAAATTACCCAGCAATACATGGACTATGTCGAACTGATGAAGTCGTTACAGCTGGATTTAGCGGCTGAGTACCTGGTGATGGCGGCGATGTTGGCTGAAATCAAATCCAGAATGTTATTGCCCAGGCCAGTGGCCAGTGAAGAGGCCGTTGAAGCAGACCCGAGGCTGGCACTTGTTCTGCGCTTGCAACAGTATGAGCGCATACGACAAGCAGCTGCACAGATGGATGAGCGACCTCGCCTGGGCAGAAATGTCTTTGTCCTGACCGTTCCGGTACAGGATTTACATCCACCACGACGTTTACCTCAGGTGCAGCTAAGTCAACTGCGTGACGCGGCCTGCAATATATTGATGAATTCGGTACATCAGCAAAGTTTTCAGGTGGGTATGGAGGTTCTCTCGATACGGGAACGGATGACACGAATTCTCAGACAGTTACAGAATCGGGGGTTTTTACGTCTCGAACAACTGTTCGAACCTGCCGAAGGCCGTGTCGGTCTGGTGGTCAGTTTCGTGGCAGTTCTGGAATTGGTCCGGGATCGGACCGTCGATGTTGTTCAGGAAAGTGATTTTTCCTCTATTCATGTACAGTCTCGTGGAGCAGGTTAGTGGAACGTATTAATCTCAAAAATATCATTGAGGCGGCACTCTTGACGGCTGATCACCCGTTGGGTTATGAGGATTTACAAAAGCTCTTTGCTGAGCAGGAGCGGCCACCAAGGAAAGCCATTGCCGACGAGCTGACCAAGTTGATGGCAGATTGTCAGGATCGGGGGGTCGAGCTGGTACAGCGTGGAGACAGGTTTCATTACCAGTCCAGGGAACAACTGGCACCCTGGCTGCGTCGTCTGACCGAAGGCAGGGCGCCACGATACTCGCGAGCCTTGTTGGAAACCTTGGCCATCATTGCTTATCATCAGCCGGTCACTCGAGGAGATATCGAGGAAATTCGTGGTGTCAGCGTCAGTTCCGAGATCATTCGAACCTTGCTACACCGTGACTGGATTCAACAGCTCGGTTATCGCGATGTTCCCGGCCGACCAGGATTGCTGGGAACAACGCAATATTTTCTGGTCTATTTTGGATTACCATCACTGCAGGAATTGCCCCAACTTAGGGAACCTCGGGACCCGGAAGAAATTGCCCGTGAGCTCAATCTTCGCCCCAGTAATCTCAGTATTGATGTCGGAGATGCCAAGGACGTAGTGCGACCTGACACCGTTGGAGAGACCTATGAAAAGCCCCAGGAAGAGGCCGTCGAGGTGCGGCAAACACGCCCATCCAGGCTCCAGGAAGCGCTGTCGGGAAACGGGATTGACCCGGTTGCAGACACCGCTGGAACAGAAATCACCAGCCCTTGATCCTGAAGCAAGTCTGGCAGTCCAGAGCAAATCGATCCAGTCTTGTGGTTCACAATCATCAAACCCAGTTGAGCCTGGTGAGCGGCTGCAGAAAAAGCTCGCAGCATGCGGACTGGGTTCTCGACGCGAAATAGAGCGCTGGATGGAGGCAGGTCGAATTCGGGTCAATGGACAAATTGCCAGGCCGGGATTGCGGCTATCGGCGGATGACCATGTTGAACTTGATCACGTGCCGTTGACACTACAACGGAATACCCGCAGACGCCTGCTGCTCTACCACAAACCGGTGGGCCAAATCTGCAGTCGTGATGATCCTCAGGGTCGGTCGACCATATACACCACTTTGCCGACGCTGCGTGGCGCCCGTTGGATATCTATCGGGCGATTGGACTACAATACTTCAGGGCTATTGCTGCTGACCACGGACGGGCAGTTGGCAAACCGGTTGATGCATCCATCTTCGCAGGTGGAACGTGAATACCTGTGTCGTGTGCGTGGTCGGGTGACCCGAGAAGTGATCGAGGAACTGCACCAGGGTATCCTGCTGAATGGACAGTTGGCTCGTTTTTGCAGTGTTCGAAGAACCCGCGAGGGCAACCGGCAAGCCAGTAATCAGTGGTTTCAGGTAATTTTGCGTGAAGGGCGCTATCGTGAAGTCAGACGAATGTGGCAACAGGTTGATTGTACGGTCAGTCGTCTGATACGGATTCGTTATGGGCCGTGGGTGCTACCAAAAAGACTTGTCGCAGGTCATTTCCAGGAGCTTGATGCCGCTGCCTTGAATAAATTCGATATGCCGGGATTCGTCTCTGAACACTGAGCATGTCCCATCATATCAAAGCGGTTTACGAGGCCTTGTTGCAGCAGTATGGTCCACAGTACTGGTGGCCAGCGGACACTGCCTTCGAAACCGCCGTTGGTGCTATCCTGACCCAGGCTACACGCTGGCATAACGCCGAATTGGCATTGTCTGCATTACAGGAAAAGGATTTTCTGCAGCCCCAAACACTTGCCAGCCTGGACCAGACAGCCCTGCAACGGTTGATTCGGCCGGCCGGGTTTTATACCAAAAAAGCACAACGGCTACAGAGCTTTAGTCGTTGGTTGCTGGACCATGGCGATTTTGTCGGCCTCGAGAGCCTGTCACTACACCAGCTTCGCCCCAGTTTGCTGGCGATTTCGGGGATTGGTCCGGAAACGGCTGATTGCATTTTGCTGTATGCTTGCAAGCGTCCGATATTTGTGATCGATGCGTATACCCGCCGTCTTGCGGTTCAGCTTGGGTGGTGTAAACCTTCGATTTCCTATACCCAATTGCAACGCCTGTTCCAACAAGCACTTACTCCTGATGCCGATCTGTATAATGAATACCATGCGCTGATTGTCACCCACAGCAAACAGCAAACGGGATTAGCATTGTCAAAACAATACACGTTATGACGAGTATCTCGCCTGGCAATAGTAGACTGATTCTTCTGTTGACAGAAAAGTGGAGTCGAATTTGAGGGTATGATGGAGCGAAAAGCATGCGGATGGCTTGGCAATGCATCGGCGCTGTCAGCTGATAACAACTGAGCTTATTTTGTTCACATGACCCTCCATATGGCCACAGATACAGGTTTAACAGGTCTCTGGAGATTGCCAGAAACTGTGGCTAGTGGTAGGGTTGCACCCGCGAGTAACCCGGGTGCTGGAGAGGAGCATACAATGGAAAGTCACTCACCACGACGTCGCAGTGGTTCCAAAAAGACCTGTCAGGATTTGCTCCAGCAACGTGCCGGGTTGTTGTCGCAATATTGTCAGGTTAGTGAAGCTTGCAACCAGGATCATGAGAAGGCAGGGACCGATCGGTTGCGTCGGTTTTGTCAGAATCTAGTCGATTATGTCGCCATGGGACATTTTGCCTTGTACGACCGGATTTCCAAGGGTGGAGAGCGTCGCCAGCAAGTCCGTAATCTGGCAGAAGTACTGTATCCACAGATTCTTGAATCAACGGACCAGGCCGTCAGCTTCAGTAACCGTTATGCACAGCAAACCGATAATTTTTCACTGTGCCAGGATCTGTCGACACTTGGGGAAGTACTGGCAAACCGGATTGCTGCTGAAGACCAACTGCTTGGAGAACTCGTGATCGGCCTTAATTTCAGTATTTCCGCGCCTGTAGAATCTGTGGAAAATGTTTCGACTACAATGTGATACGGATAGTTTGTTATGCTGACGATATGGGCTGGTTCAGCGTGATGAATGTCAGTCGCTGCAGAGGATTCGTGCTGCTGCTTTCTTTTGGCATGCTGCTCTATGGTCTGTTTCGCAGTACGCCGCCGTTACCAGTGCTCGCACACTATGACAAAGCAGTTCACTTCATGGCTTTTGCCGTGGTGACAGCCATCATACCCATCACATTTTCCCGCCGTCTGTATCGCTATAGTGGGGTTACGGTGGTTATTATTCTGGCCGTAATGTCGGAATTTATTCAGGCCAACTGGTTGCCGTATCGGCATTTTGGCATCCAGGATATGGAAGCCAATATTGCTGGTGTCGCCTCGATTCTACTGTTGTTATTGCTCTGTTTCTGGTTTCGGTCAAGCCGTTAGAATGTGCTTCGCTCCAGGGTAGCTGATGATCACTCTGTACTGGCATGATTATGAAACCTTCGGTCTCAATCCGCGCTTTGATCGCCCGGTGCAGTTTGCCGGCCTTCGCACCAATCTGGAGCTCGAGGAAGTTGATAAACCACTGAATCTGTTCTGTCGACCATCCAGGGATATATTGCCGAACCCACAGGCCTGTCTGATTACCGGGATAACACCACAGTTGGCTGCTAAGAAGGGAATTCGGGAGCAGGCATTTATCAGCAAGATTCATGAGCAGTTGTCAAGGCCAGAAACCTGTGGGGTGGGATACAATTCCATTCGCTTCGATGATGAAGTGACCCGCTTCACCCTGTATAGAAATTTCTATGACCCTTACGCCAGGGAGTGGCAAAACGGAAATTCTCGTTGGGATATCATAGATTTGGTACGAATGACCTATGCCTTGCGACCACAGGGCCTGCAATGGCCACTCAATGAGGCCGGTCATCCGGTTTTCCGGCTTGATCGGCTCAGTGTGGCCAATGGGATCCAGCATGAGAATGCCCATGATGCACTGGCGGATGTCCGGGCAACCCTGGCGCTGGCGCGGCTGATTCGCCAGCAACAACCGCGCCTGTATGCATGGTTGTTCCAATTGCGTGACAAGCGTAAGGCTGGGTCTTTGCTAAACATTCGAACCCATGAGCCGATCGTTCACAGTTCGCGGATGTTTGCTGCTGCGGTGGGGGCCACTACCTTGGTGATGCCATTGGTTCGAGAGCCGAACCATGGCAATGGTGTACTGGCTTATGATCTACGGGTTGACCCGACACCCTTTCTGTCGCTTGGGCTGGAAGAATTGCGATTCAGACTTTTTACGGCCAGGGAGGACCTGCCTGAAGGCATTGAAAGATTGCCGATCAAGGCGATTCGTAGCAACCAGTGTCCGGCGCTTGCCCCACAGGGGACGCTGAGCAAGGATGCTGCAAAACGCATTCACCTGGATATCTCAGAGTGCCAAAATCACTGGCAGCAGTTAATGGATAATCCGGGGTTTTTCAAGCATGTTGCAAAGGCCTATTCGGGTCGCGAAATCAAACGTGGCGGGGATGTCGATGGGGCTTTGTATGATGGGTTTATGAAGAATTCTGATCGAGTCCTGATGACAGGGATACAGCAGGCCAAAGCAGGGCGATTAGACAGTGGCAACTATCCCTTTACAGACCCAAGGCTGGTCGAAATGTTGTTTCGTTATCGGGCCCGTAACTGGCCGGAATCTTTGGATGCTGATGAACAACTTGTATGGCAGCAGTTTTGTCACAAGCGCTTATGCCAGGCGAGTGATGGGCCGTGTCTTTCAGTAACAGAGTACAATGAACAGTTAGCCGAATTGCGACAACAGCATGCAGAAAACCCAGATCATATGGCGATTCTTGCAGCACTTGCCCAATGGGGGGATTCTTTGCTTGCTGAGAGCCAGCCAGTAGATGGATAGCATAGTTTTTGACTCTGAGCCGCCCGCTTCATTCAAGGCTAAGAGGCTGCAACTCACTCCTTCAGTAGCAGCTCGAAATCTTTGGCCGGGAGCACCTGGCTAAAATAAAAGCCCTGCATGCGCGCACATTCCTGGCGGCTGAGTATCATCGCCTGTTCCTTGGATTCGATGCCTTCTGCAACCACGGTTATGCCCAGGTGTTTTGCGATGGCGATCGTAGAGCTGGCCAATGTTTCGTCCCCGGTCCGATTGATATCGGCAGTCAGTCTACGGTCTATTTTCAGAATATCTATGGGCAGACGACTTAATTCAGGAATTGTGGTGCTGCCGGTGCCGAAGTTGTCTGCGGCAATCCGCACACCAGATTCACGCAGAATATGCAGTTGTTCCAATCCTTCCGGGGACAGTTCATTGA
The DNA here is from genome assembly GCA_964415515.1 of uncultured Gammaproteobacteria bacterium. GTDB lineage: Bacteria > Pseudomonadota > Gammaproteobacteria > Arenicellales > DRJH01 > DRJH01. The sequence continues at coordinate 19,197 of CAYQAP010000029.1, forward strand.
ATCGGGACTCGCTGATTTCCAGTTCAAGACAGTTTGCTGGAAGTTGGTAACGGTCTAAGACTGACTGCAGGTGAACGGAAAATTCACTATCGAGCTGTTTCGGCACCAGATTGATGGCGATATTGATGGAGCGATTGCCAGATTTTCGCCATTGTGCCAACTGAGAGCATGCGGTATTAACAATCCAGACACCCAATGAGGTTATCAGGCCGTTGTCTTCTGCAGCAGGGATAAAGGCATCAGCACGGATCAGCCCGTGTTCGGAAGAACGCCAGCGCACCAGTGCCTCCATGGAGATCACCTCATGATCGTCCATGGTATTGAACTGTGGTTGATAATGCAATTCAAAGCGTTTGGCCGCCAGTGATTGTTTCAGGCGCTCGCTGAACTGAGAGCGATTCAGCGATATTTTGGTCGGTGAACTCTGGAAAACCAGTAGGTTTTCTCCACCTTTTCGCTGCTGGGTGGCTTGCGCGTTTTCTGCTTGATGCAACAGCATGGCAGCTGATTCATTGTGTTGAGCTTGCAGGCAAGCCCCCATAGAAATCGTTATTGAAAATTCATGCTGACCGAAAAGATAGGGGGTGGTCAGAGTGTGGGCGGCAGCATGAGCCAGCTCGATCAATTCCTGGCGCAACTTGATGTGGGTACAGAATACGGCAAAAATACCACAGCCTAGGTGCCCGAGTTGATCGGGTGTAAAATGTTGCTGCAAGCGTTTGCCGGCCTCCTTTAGCAGGTCATTGGTACGGGTTTCGCCCAGCTCTCCATTGATTTTGCGCAAATGCTTAATCTTCAGAAGCAGAATTGCATGATGTTCGGTACTTTTCTGTTTTTTTAGCTGGTTTTGCAGTTGCGATAAAAAGTGTTGGCGGTTTAATAGTCCGGTTACCGGCTCAGCCTTGGTAACTTGCTGCTTGTGGTCCCAAATCCCATCCATGACCGTGAGCATGCGTTGCCTGTCATAGGCATAGCGAACGACTTTTTGCAAAAGCAGCTCACTGATTTCATCGGGGCTTAGAATATCGACAAAATTGTCCGGGTTGCTGATGACATCTCCGATGGCAATCACCGGGACATCTGCCATGCCACCGGCAATCATCAGTTCCTGTTGTGAATCGCTATCGGTGAAATCACCCAGGATAACATCCGGCAACAATTTTTTTATGGTCTCAAGTGCAGTGGCAAAGTCGACCTGGATCAAGTGGTAGCGATGGCTGTGATCAAAGGCCTTGCTGACCAGACCAATGGTCGATGAAGTGCGTACCATCGTGGAGAGTTTCGTCGCCTGTCTAGAAACAAACAGCACGACAAGTGGCGTATTTGCTCCGTCAGCAGAAGCCACTATGCGCGGGAATTCATCCAAGGTGGCCATAGTCTTTCGTCAGGGTGGTCGTTATTCTGATCATCGATTGTTTATTAAATGCTCTGGATTCAGCGTGCTTAACTCCTATATCATAGCAGTTGATCATTGAAAGTATATGCCATGACGATGAAATGCGCGACATACGGTATGGAGGGTGCGCTATGAGTAAATCTGGTTTTTCCTGGGGACAATTTATCATGCGCCTGCTGGCAGCATTAGCGCTGGTGTTCGTGACCTATAACCCTACAGGTCAGTCCTACTATCACTGGGCCATCGTGCCTCTGCCTGAGTATGATGTTTTGAGCATCTTCGCTGGGGTCGTATTGATTATTGCTTGGGCGATATTTCTACGTGCCACGTTTCATTCCCTCGGTGTGATCGGCATGGTGCTGGCCGTGGCTTTTTTCGGCACGTTGCTCTGGTTGCTGGTCGACCGCGGGCTGATCACGTTTGCTCGTGACGGTATGCTGGCCTATCTGGTACTGGTGGCTGTTGCTGGTGTGCTGGCGGTCGGAATGTCCTGGTCACATATTCGCCGGCGCATGTCGGGTCAACTTGATGTCAATGACGACGAGTAATCACTTACGCCGTGAGTTTTGCTCGTTTTTGCCCTGCTCTTTGCGATGTTGAATCCTCCAAAGTTCGGCATAGATACCTCCCCGTTCTAGCAGATTCTGGTGACTGCCCCGTTCTACTATCTGCCCATGATCGAGCACCAATATTACGTCGGCATCAACGATTGTTGAGAGACGGTGGGCGATGATAAGGCTGGTATGCCTGCTGGCAACCTGCTGCAGAGCCCCCTGAATGCCCCGTTCAGTACGTGAGTCCAGGGATGAGGTGGCTTCATCCATGACCAGAATGGCAGGATTCTTGAGCAGTGTGCGAGCGATGGCAATACGCTGTCTTTCCCCACCAGAAACCTTCAAACCCCGCTCTCCAACGATGGTCTGATAACCTTCTGGTAGTTGTTCGATGAATTCATCGAGACGAGCATCTTTCACTGCTGCAACAATTTCTGCATGGCTGGCAGTAGGGCGGCCATAACGAATATTGTATTCAATGCTGTCATTGAACAGTACGGTATCCTGCGGCACGATGCCGATACTGCGGCGCAGGCTGTGCAGCCGTAATTTGCGGATATCATGCCCGTTGATTTCGATTGTTCCCGCACTGATATCATAGAAACGAAACAGCAAACGGGGCAGGGTGGACTTGCCGGAACCACTGTGACCGACGATAGCGACCGTGTGGCCGACCGGAATTTCGAAGCTGATATTCTGCAAAATGGGACGCTTGGCTTGGTAGTGAAAGCTGACATGTTGAAAGCGAACCGAAGCTGGGCCGGCAGGCAGGTTGATGGCGTCTTCAGCATCCTTGATTTCTGGTTCTTCTTGCAATAGTTTGAACATGCGCTCCATGTCAGTCATGGAATGACTCAGTTCGCGGAAAACAGAGCCGAGAAAATTCAGAGGGATATACAGCTGGATCATGAAGCCATTGATGAGTACAAAATCGCCAAGGCTCAATTCATTCTGGAGAACTCCCTGGGCAGCCAGTATCAGAATCAGAGTGAGGCCGATGGCAATGATGATTCCCTGGCCGATATTGAGCGCGGCCAGTGACCACTGGCTCTTAACTGCGGCTGCTTCCCACTGGCGTAAATAATCGTGATAGCGGCGCTGTTCGTTGGCTTCATTGCTGAAATATTTGACCGTTTCAAAATTGATCAATGAATCCATAGCGCTGGTGCTGGCCATAGACTCCATTTCATTCATGCGAATTCGAAATTTCAGGCGCCAGTTCATGACCGCGTAGGTGAGAGCAAAATAGCAAAGCATTGCAGTCAGGGTGATCAGGGCAAATACCGGCCGATATTGATAAAGGAGAATGCCGGTTACAGTCAGGATTTCGAATAGTGTTGGCACAATACTGAAGATCAACATCCTCAGCATTTGCCCGATGGAGCGGGTGCCACGTTCCATATCGCGTGCTACACCGCCCACCTTGCGATTGAGGTGAAAGCGTATTGACAATTGCTGCAGGTGTGCAAAAACCTTGAGTGAAACTACCCGGATTACGTTTTGCAAGGCAACGGCAAAAACGATGCTGCGCAGTTCATTGAATAACGAGGTTGCCAGGCGCAAACTACCGTAGGTTATCAGTAGTGCCAAGGGTAAGGTCAGTGCTGTTGCCGGCAGATTGCTGCTGTCCAGACGATCGATAATTGCCTTGAGAGCCAAAGGCACACCGATATTGGCCAGCTTGGCGGCGACCATGAACAGCAATGCCAGGCCGATACGGCCACGAAAGGTCCATAAATAGGGCAGCAGTAAACGGACTGTTCGCCAGTCCTGGCGGTGTTTTGCAGGTAGTTCGGTACGATATTGACGAATCATGAGGTGCCCTGGAAAGATCAGGGCGGCATTATCGCATGATCATCGTCGCCGGCGCGCTCTGTGATGTAGCATACGGGCCAGAAACAGGGTGGCTAAAATCAGGCTGTAGACCATGGGTCGGGTGATGTCCGATTTAACCAGCCAGAAGAAATGCAAACTGGCGGTAATGCCAGCGATATACACCAGACGATGAAGACGTTGCCAGTGCTTACCACCAAGACGGCGAACCCAGCCTTTGGTGGAAGTCAGTGCCAGGCTGGTCAGAATGGTAAAGGTGGTGGTTCCAACTACGATGTAGGGTCGTTTGCTGATGTCGGCACCGATAAACTGCCAGTTCAGTCCCTGATCCAGAACCAGGTAGATGCCAAAATGCAGGCAGGCATAAAACCAGGCAAACAGCCCCAGCATGCGGCGCACACGGACCAGAGAGCGCAGCTTTGTTACATAACATAACGGGGTGATTGCAAGGCTCACCCACAGCAGCCGCAGGCCCCAGTGCCCGGAACGTAGGGTCAAGTCCTTGATCGGGTCGGCAGCCAGCTGCTGTGAATAAATATCCCACAGGGCCAGGAGCAGTGGAGTCAGGCAAAGCAGGAACAGCCAGGGTTTGCCGCGGGTTATCCAGCGTGCCTGAATGGTGACAGGGGGTGGCCAGTGTAACCGTGGTCGTTTGCGTGCAGATACCTGCGAAAATGAATCAATAGCTGGATTTTCCATCGGGCAGGGTTTGGATGTAACTTGGCTTAGAAATTAGTCCGCAGATCCATATTCTGATACAGGGTGGCCACTTGTTCTGCATAGCCGTTAAATGGCAGTGTCGGGCGCTTGCTCCATTCACCGATGCGCCGTTCCCTGGCCTGTGACCAGCGCGGGTGGTCGACAGCAGGATTGACATTGGCATAAAAGCCGTATTCCCGTGAGGACTGCTGATTCCAGGTATTGACCGGCTGTTTGTCTACCAGGTCGATCTTGACAATTGACTTGATGCTTTTAAAGCCGTATTTCCAGGGCACCACCAGACGGATCGGTGCCCCATTTTGATTGGGCATGAATTGGCCATACAGACCGACGGCTAACAGGGTCAACGGATGCATGGCTTCGTCGATACGCAGCCCTTCAACATAGGGCCAGTCCAGCGAAGAGCCAAACAGACTGCCACGTTGCCCAGGAAATTGTTCAGGGTCAAGCAGGGTTTCGAAGTGGACATACTGCGCCTTAGAGCTTGGATTAAGCGCTTTGAGGACACGATGCAGTGGAATGCCAACCCAGGGGATGACCATGGACCAGGCTTCCACACAGCGCAGGCGGTAGATCCGTTCCTCCGGGGGGAATTTCTTAATCAGCTCATCGACATCAAAGCGCTGTGGCTTGGCGATTTCACCACCAAATGCTATCGTCCAGGGCCGACTTTTAAATTCTTTTGCCAACTCCGCCGGTTGGCGTTTGTCGGTAGAAAATTCGTAGAAATTATTGTAGGTAGTGACCGATTGAAAGGAGGTTTTTTCCTCATCGGTAGCAAATGGTCCACGCTTGAGGCCTGGAAAATCTCGCGGTGCCGACAAGCCAATTGCAGGGGCTACACTGCCACCAAGCAACAGCCCGGCACTGGCCTTGATAAGGCTGCGGCGTTGCCGAAACAATGCTTCGGAAGTGATTTCCGAGGGGGCGATGTCAGAGGGTCGTAGAATCAAGGTCATGAGCCGCGTTCCTGGATGTATGGTCTCTGGTGTTACTGTATAGATAATTGAGTATTGA
>CAYQAP010000029.1:24816-29589 GCA_964415515.1 uncultured Gammaproteobacteria bacterium
CCGCGTTCCTGGATGTATGGTCTCTGGTGTTACTGTATAGATAATTGAGTATTGATACCTACTATCAATTAGAGTCGTTCGATAATGGCGGCAATGCCCTGTCCGCCACCAATGCACAAGGTAATCAGGCCATAGCGGCCCTGGATGCGCTGCAATTCATACAGGGTTTTGACGACCAGAATGGCACCCGTGGCTCCAATGGGGTGGCCCATGGAAATACCACTGCCGTTGGGATTGGTTTTATCCATGGGCAAATCCAGGGCTCGAATCACGGCCAATGCTTGTGCTGCAAAGGCTTCATTGAGCTCGATGACATCCATATCAGCAATGGTCAAGCCACTGCGTTGCATAAGCTTGCGTACAGCCGGGACGGGCCCGATGCCCATATAGTTGGGGTCGACGCCGGCATGTGCGTAGTCAACCAGTCGGGCCATCGGGGTGAGCCCTTCTCGGGCAGCCATTTGTGCATCGGCCAAAACCACCGCAGCCGCTGCATCGTTAATCCCGGCAGCATTGCCTGCGGTTACGGTACCGCCTTTTTTGAATACCGGGGCCATGGCCGCCAGGGCTTCCAGGCTGGTGTCGGTACGGACATGCTCGTCGGTATTAAAGAGTCGGGATTTTCCACGTCGGCCAACCTCAACCGGAGTAATTTCCTGGTTAAAATATCCGGCAGCACTCGCTTTAGCGGCACGTTGATGGCTGCTCAGCGCCAATTTATCCTGATCTTTGCGGGTGATGGTATCGCGCACGGCCAGGTTTTCTGCGGTGACACCCATGGAACAGCCACCAAACGGATCATTGAGGGCACCGACCAAAGGATCGATTAATTTGACATCACCCAGTTTATTGCCCCAACGAGCCGTTGGTAGCCAGTAACCGAGTCGAGTCATATTCTCTGCCCCGCCAGCGACAGCTGCATCACAGTCACCCAGACGAATGGTTTGTGCAGCACTGACGATGGCCTGCAGGCCACTGCCACAGAGACGATTGACATTAAATGCTGGAGTTTCTATCGGTATGCCTGCATTAACAGCGGCGAATCGCGATAGATACAGGTCACGCGGCTCGGTATTGACCACATGTCCGAACACACAGTGCCCGACCAGAGCAGGGTCAATGCGGGCCCGCTCGAGTGCCGAGCTAACAATCTGGCTGGCCAGGTCACAGACAGGTATATTTTTCAGTGATCCGCCAAACGTACCAATGGCTGTTCGGGTGCCGCTGACGAAGATGATATCGCGTTGTTGACTCATTACATTCACTCCCAGTGGTGTAACCGGTTGTTTGCCAGCATCCAGGATGCGTTGATGACCTCATCATAACCGGTTTTCACTGCTGTGTTCACAGGAACCCAAGCCGCCCGCCGGACTTATCTCTACAGTCTTGCTGTTTGCTCTTTCTCTCCAGGCGTTGGCCCCAATGCATCTAATATTAGCTAAATTCAGGCCAGCACTGACCCCGTTGAAAAGCTGATCCTTGCCCTGCCCGCAGTGATGGCCTCGATGGCAAGTCCGCCAATCTTCCAGGCTGATTGCATGCCAGGGTTTCCTCAAAGTACCGAGGGATAAGATATTCTGCCACAGTTGTTACTGTAAAAAAAATATAGTCACCATGTCAGACAACGTGGTTTCTTAAAAGTTCCTTGCAATCTCCATTTGCATCTTCCCTGTGTGTGGTTTACAGTTTGCCGACTGACTGAATAGCGCCTTATTATGGCCGCAATTTAAACTGGAGAGGTGGCCGAGTGGTCGAAGGCGCACGCCTGGAAAGTGTGTATACGGTAACGTATCGAGGGTTCGAATCCCTCCCTCTCCGCCAGGTAATCAGTTCGAAGTCCCTCAAATGCCCTCGGCAATTGCTCCAAGCGTCGCCAAAAGCGCCTGCTATTTGGTGTTCTACCTCCTGCGTTCATGCAGACGTGCTGCCTCGGTAAGCTCGCAGCTTGAGTTGAAAGTCGGTTTTTGAGCATCAGTCAAATAGGCCCACTTGCCGGCCTGTACGTTGTATGCTGACAGGCAGCCAGAGCATTACGTTTCATGATTACAGAACATACCTTAGATTAGCCTGAATACAGTGTAGCGCCATGGAATGGAGGGTACGAAGGATGAACAAGAGATGAGTCATTCACTGGTATTCAAGGATATCCGCCCCTGGCCAAACCAGTTGCTAGAGCGGGCGAGCATTGTCGGGCATACGACAGCAGACACTTGCCGGGTCTGGGTGCGCGTCGCGGATCTGGGCGATTTCACATTGCTGGTATACCCGTCTGGGAAGGACCCGGATAAGACCATTTCCAACGAGTTCAGAGAGGTCCCCTATACGCAGCTGGATTCTCTGCCTGCATGGGTACAGCGCTACCCGTTCAGTGTCTATGGCGAGGACCATGACACGACGTATGTCATTGAGGTCATAGGTCTGAGGCCTGATACAGAGTATCGATACGCGGTTTTTGCGGCGCATCAGGATCGAGGCCGCATTGTCATTGGGCGGGATTATGATTATCGCTTTCGGACATTGCCTCGGGATGCAGATGTATTCTCATTCGCTTTCTATTCCTGTCACATGCCTTATAAGTTGTCGCTCTTCGGCAAGACGAAGGTGGTCAATGAACATATGTGGGACTGTCTGAATGATGTGCTCGACCGGCACTACACCCGTGATCTACGCTTCGTGATTGCAGGCGGAGACCAGGTTTACTCTGATGGCATCAAGACCCTCGATATCTGGAAGTACCTGAACAAGACCATGAAGAAGGAAGGTGGTGAGTTATTGCCGTCGCGCGAGGACATGGTGAGCTGGTATCGGGATATTTATCATGGCTACTGGGGATTCCCGGGTGTACGCAGGGCCTTTGCCGGGTATCCGACCTACATGATTTGGGATGATCACGAGATTGGTGATGGCTGGGGTTCGTTCCTGCTGGATGATGAGGGGAAAGACGAATTGCACGAACGCTTCCCGGAACGCAGGGAGAGGGGATTGAGCCGCAAGGACTGTCTGGAGCTGCGGGACCGTATGCGCTCGGCTGCACTTCAGGTTTATAAGGAATACCAGCATTCCCATAATCCGGATAGCCCGGAAAGTGGCCGGGCTGAGGCATTTGATTATCATTTTACTGCCCAGGGCGTTGCCTTTTATGTCCTTGATGGACGTGGTTATCGCGATGTTAACCGGCGCTCACGCAGGGTGCTTGGGACGGCTCAATTCAATCGCTTCAAGGCCTGGCTTGAAGCGCTGGATTCGGTACAAACGCCCTTCCTGTTCCTGGTCTCCGCCGTACCGGTGCTCCATATGCTGCCGGTTCTGGTCAACCAGGATGATACTGTGCTCGCGGATCTTGCAGACTTGCAAGACGATCTACGCGATGCATGGGAGCACGAGAAACATGATTCCGAACGCAAGGCCCTTATCCGGGCGCTGTTTGCGGCTGCGGAGCGGGGTATCAGGATCTGCATCCTGAGTGGGGATGTGCACACATCCGCCGCATTCCGGATGATCGACAAAAATAGCGGTGCAACCATGTACCAGCTGACCTCCAGCGCCATTACCTACAACAAGCCGCGTGCGCTTGGCTGGTTGCTGGGGAATACCGTGGCAGAAAACGGAGATTCACAGGACGGTTATCATTTCGAGCGACTTGCCTTGTATACCGACAGTAACTTTTCCCTGATTCAGGTAGATCCGGAGAAAAAAATGGTGACGTTTCGTCTCTATGGGGAGCAAAAAGTATCAGACCCGAATGAGCAGGAGCAGGACAGGCCGGTGACCCACTCGCTGGCAAGTATAGAATGTTGGTTCAGTGAATGAGTCACCCGCTACCAGGTCACTGTAGCTTGTTCGATAAAGCACTCGGGGACAACATCATCGACCACAAACTGTGCATTGAAGCTTGGGTAGCAACTTGCAGTATAGGGTCTGGGTGCGGGTGTATGTACGGATCAGATGGTATCAGTGAGTGCTTGATCAAAGAATTTTCGAGTAGCGACCTTGCCGTAGTTGCGAGCGGACAATCGGAGCTTGCTGACATTTAATTCTTTCGCTTTTTTTGTGCGCGCGCACGCAATATTTCTGCATCTTCTGCAAGTGCAGGGGGGTTATTCAGAAGGTCCACCAGCAGAAATTCCTCGGTGAGTTTCCGGGGGGGAAGCGGGGTTTCCTGCGGAACTCAAAGCTGAGACCACCCAGCGTGACACCTTACGGGCGACTTTAAATGCATGGCCAGGGAGCACAAGATCCCGTTTGACGGTGGACGGAGTGACCTTTCGCAATCGTTCGCCCCGGAAGCGGGCAATATCCATCCCGCGAATACTGGTGACAAATCGTTGTGCCAACGGCAGGCGCATCAATGTCTTCAGACGGTTGGTCTCGGACGCTGCGCCTTTCATCAGGGGCGTGACTTCGTCCAGGTAGCGTTCCAGCAGTTCTTTCGGCGTAGTAGACTCGGCCTCAGCGCGGGAGACGAACACGCCCTTGTCCATCTCGACCTCGATGGCGCGTGCCCACTGCTCGGCCAGAACACGGGTTTCAAAGGTCTTGGTTTGCAGCGGCTGGCCCTTTTTTCGGACCTGTGCCTGCCATTGACAAGCGCCACGTTTTCGCAAGGTTGCCACTGTCACAAATGCGTTCATTCTCGCACGAGTGTGACAACAGTGTGACAAATAATCTGTTATTAACCCATACAGGGGCTGCAGTGGTTTTTAACTGATTGATTTGTTTGGTGGGCGATACTGGGTTCGAACCAGTGACCCCTGCCGTGTGAAGGCAGTGCTC
>CAYQAP010000030.1:0-3902 GCA_964415515.1 uncultured Gammaproteobacteria bacterium
CTATGGACAGCGGCGCTGTCATGGTTTGCTCGAACCAGATGGCTTGTCTGCGTGCGGCCCAGGCTTCAAGCAACAGGTCACCTTCCCCCTCGGCGTGGAGAACCCAGCTGCCATCGGAATCCAGCAGATGAACGTTATGGACATGACTCTTGCGTTCTTTGTCCAGAGCGATAGCCAGTCGCAAAATGGCGATCATAGGCAGGGCACTGTGCTGGGCGGAAGTTGATAGCCGTTTGAAAGGATCGTGATCCAGATCAGGAAATCGTTTGCGCTGGTACCGTACCACAGTTGCAACCAGGGCTTTTTCTGAATTAGACAAACCGATCATGGGTGATGCACTGAGCAGGTAGAAAGCGTGTTTGTGGTGTCCGGTGGGCAGGATTGCCATGCCGCATTCATGTGCCAGTGCGGCAACTTCAAGAAGCAGTTTGTAGCGCTTGCCCAATTGGTGGAGCTTTTTTGTTTGGGTAAACAGCTCACTGGCCAACCAGCGGACTTGCCTGGCATGATCGATGTCAGCGTGAAATTTTGTGGCCAGGGCGGTGGCCCAGGCAATGGCCTGTCGATCAAGTGCAGCGGAGTCCAGCCCCTGATCCAGCAGCAACTCGATCAGCACACCATCAGCGAGTCCGGTATCCGGGATAAGCAGATCAGCAGGCCGGGCCAGTTTCATGATCGATTTCAGAACCAACGATGCCGGGATAATGACATCTGCACGGTCCGGACGAAGATGCAATTGTTCGATGCGTTGTTCCAGGCTCAGGTCACCGAGAATTTTTACCAATGTTTTTACATCGCTAAAACTGAGATTTTGGGCATCGGTATTTTTTAGCAGTGAAACACCCAGTTCGCCAAGAGTTTCAATATTACCGCCCGTACCAATGCAGCAGTCAATTTCGATCCCGGAGATTTCGCGTCGTACCTTTTGCTGCATGGCTTCGGTGTATTCTTTAAGCAGGCTTGAAAATTCCTGATCACTGGGGGCATTTCGAAACAGTTCGAGCAGGCGAACTGTGCCCATTTTAAAGCTCTTCAAGACCACAATGTCGCCATGGTCAGAGAGGGTAACTTCAACACTGCCGCCCCCAATATCAATCAACATCACAATCTTTTCACTGATTTGCGGAACACACTGCTGAATGGCGGTATGAATCAGGTGAGCTTCTTCTGCACCGGAAATTACCTCGATCGGTATGCCAGTGGAGTGCAGGACTTTTGCCGTCAGCTCAGCGGCATTGTGTGCATCTCGCAAGGCACTGGTCGCGGTAGCACGGATCACCCGCACTGGATAACGGTCGATGATGGTTCTAAACGACTGAAAGGTTGCAACAGTGCGTTGCATCGTATTTGCGGACAAGCGGCCCAGTGTAAACGCATCATGGCCCAGGCGGACCGCTTCGCGCCGATACTGTACCATATTGAGGCGACCCGCAGCATCCAGCCCACAAATGCTAAGTCGGATGGCATTTGATCCAATGTCTATGGCTGCGGCGAGCGATCCTTCTTGATACATGATTGTTCTCTACTCTCGGACTGGCTCCGGTGCGTTGCGGGTTATAGGCAAGTGTCCTGACAGTCAGATCATAACAGTCGGATCATAACAGTCGGATCATATCATGGTCGTGTACGATTCTCTGTTCGCCACAATGGCAATGCCCTGATCTGAAAAAATATATGCTGAAATATTGCTAGACGTAGCCTGAGTGTTTGTATAGGATATGCGTTCCGCAGCCTGTCGGATAGTTTGAGATTGCGTGTTCAAGACTGACCTGGCTCAGTCAACGACCAGCTGTTAACTCATATAACCGGCAGATTGTACATTTAAATTATTCATTATTAAGGTTAGATAGCATGACAACAGGTACAGTAAAGTGGTTCAACGACAGTAAGGGTTATGGTTTTATTACCCCCTCCGATGGCAGCGCGGACGTTTTCGTCCATCATAGCGCTATTCAGGTCTCTGGTTTCAAATCATTGTCTGAAGGACAACAAGTGAGTTTTGAAACCGAAGCAGGCCCCAAGGGCCCCAGCGCATCAAACGTCGTACCACAGTAGTTCGTAATACCGGATTTAGCCCCTCCATTCTATGGTGGGGCTTTTTTATTGAGAGGATCGGCAGGCATTGGGATGCCTGCATGCTGTTGAAAAATGCGCTGTGGGAGTTGCGGTTAATAACCCGCGCAACGCACCTGTACACTGTACTTTTTCACGGATTGGTACTTTGCCTCACACGTAGCTAAGACTTTTTCAACAGTCTGATTGTGACGTTGAATTTTGTTGTTTACTGTGGCACAGTTCGACACCAGTTTCAGTGTAAGGTTCAGATCGTTACGCCCAGTATTTAGATGGGGCAATAGCGGGTGCTGGTCAAATAGTCAGGCTCAGATGCGAGAGTGGCGGAATTGGTAGACGCGCTGGTTTTAGGTATCAGTGGGGAAACCCGTGGGAGTTCGAGTCTCCCCTTTCGCACCATCGTTTCAGATGCTTGATATCCCCCCCCTACACCCAGGTTTGCGCAGCATCCAGGCACATGAAATACCAGGCACATGAAATAATTTGGTAACTCGTGCCCCTGGGGCATGAACAATAATGCAGTCTATGGAGAGAGATTGGATGCAAGTATCGTTGGAAAAGGCCAGTGAAATTCGTCGCAAGATGACGGTTGTGGTACCTGCCGAGGAATTTGAAAAGGCCATCAGTGGGCGTTTACATAAAATTGCTGGGTCTGTGCGTTTGCCCGGATTCAGACCCGGTAAAGTTCCCCGCAAAATTCTCGAAACCCGTTTCGGTAAACAAGCCTCTCAGGAAGCTGCTGCTGATTTAATTGAAACCAGTCTCAGAAAGGCATTGAAGCAGGAGAATTTGATTCCGGCCGGTGGTTCTAATATCGAGCCATTGAAGATGGAACGAGGTGCAGACCTCGAATTCATCGCCGACTTTGATGTATATCCGTCGATACCCGTACTCGAACTGAAGGGCCGTACACTCGAAAAACCGGTCTGCGAAGTTACCGAGTCCGATATCGATGCTACGCTAGCGACCATACGCAAACAACGCTGCAGCTGGCTTTCCCGGGAGCAGGCTGCAGTGCTGGGTGATAAACTGATCATTGATTTTAGCGGCTCGATCAATGGGGAGTTATTTGAAGGTGGCAGTGCGGAGAATTATTCTGTAGAAATCGGTTCGGGTCAGGTCTTGCCTGATCTTGAGAATGGTCTTGTAGGGCTTGAAGCAGGCCAGGAAAAAACCATCGAAGTAAATTTTCCCGAAGACTATCAAGGCCAGGAAGTGGCTGGCAAAAAGGCGCTGTTTGCGGTCAAGGTGCACGAGGTTCAGATCGCAGAATTGCCGGAGCTGGATGAGGATTTCGTGCGTCTTTTTGGGGTGGAGGACGGACAACTGGCCAGCTTGCGACAGGAAGTAAAAGACAACCTGCAGCGAGAGTATGGGGAACGGATACGACAAACAATGCGTGATCGTGTCATGCAGGAGTTGTTGGCATTGAATCCCATTGAATTGCCGCGACGCCTGGCCGCAGAGGAGCAGGATCGAATTCTGCAATCCAGTCAACGGGAGATGGAACAAGCCGGCATGCCGGCATCCCAAGCGCCTGAGCGTGAAATGTTTGCTGAGGAGGCCAGCCGCAGGGTTCGACTGGGGCTGATTCTTCGGGAAATTATTCAGGTCAATGCACTGAAAGTAGATCCCGAACGTGTACGGACCCGCTTGACAGGGTTGGCGGCCAATTATGAAGACCCGGAATCGTTTATTTCCTGGCATTATCAGAATAAAGATCGTCTGGCCCAGGTCGAAGCCATGGTGATGGAAGAACAGGTTATCGAAAAAATGCTTGAGCAGGCGGATGTTAACGAAGTAAATACACCATTTAGCGAATTCATGGC
>CAYQAP010000030.1:4002-28864 GCA_964415515.1 uncultured Gammaproteobacteria bacterium
AGAGCAGCAGCAGAGGGCCGGTCAGGCCCGAAATGTCGGACTGGTCCCGATGGTGGTGGAAACCACCGGACGCGGTGAGCGGGCCTATGACATCTATTCGCGTTTACTGAAAGAGCGGGTTATTTTTGTGGTGGGCCAGATCGAAGATCACATGGCCAATCTGATTGTGGCTCAATTGTTGTTCCTGGAGTCAGAGAATCCGGACAAAGATATCCATCTGTATATCAATAGCCCCGGTGGTGTGGTGAATGCCGGCATGGCGATCTATGACACGATGCAGTTTGTCAAGCCGGATATTTCCACCGTTTGTATTGGTCAGGCAGCGAGCATGGGAGCGCTGTTGTTGGCTGGCGGCACTGCAGGCAAGCGGTTTTCGTTAGCGAACTCGAGAATTATGATCCATCAACCACTGGGTGGTTTTCAAGGCCAGGCTACTGATATTAGCATTCATGCCAAGGAAATCCTCAAACTGCGAGAACGCCTGAATCTGATTCTGGCGACGCACACGGGCCAGAAAATCCAGAAAATCGCGCAAGATACCGAACGCGACAATTTCATGGGTGGTGAAGAGGCAGTCGCCTATGGCCTGATCGACAAAATTCTGGAAAAAAGAACGGCACTTGCCGACGATTGATATGGTGATTTCGGCATGCTGGGGGCACCTTTCAGTGGTAAATATTGTCCAATCGTGTACAGTTACGGGTGGAAAGACTTTACTTTGGCAGTAACATTACGGTGTAAGAGGTTGGGTTATGGCGAATGACAAACATGATGGCAAAGGAGGGAAGCTCCTGTATTGTTCATTTTGCGGCAAGAGTCAGCATGAAGTCAGAAAGCTGATTGCCGGGCCGTCTGTTTTCGTCTGTGACGAATGTGTCGGTTTGTGCAATGACATTATCAGTGAGGAGATCAAGGAAGAAGAAGAGCAGGATAGCAAATCCAAATTCCCCAAACCCAGTGACATCAAAGCGATACTGAACGATTATGTGATTGGACAGGACAATGCCAAGAAGGTGCTCTCTGTTGCGGTGTACAACCACTACAAGCGCATTGAGAACGCTACCGCTGAAGATGAAGTTGATATTGCCAAGAGTAATATCCTGCTGATAGGCCCCACGGGTTCCGGTAAAACCCTGTTGGCAGAGACGCTGGCCCGGCAGTTGAATGTGCCGTTTACCATAGCCGATGCCACGACCTTGACCGAGGCAGGCTATGTCGGTGAAGATGTTGAAAACATCATCCAGAAACTGCTGCAAAAATGTGATTACGATGTCGATAAGGCACAGCTGGGTATCGTCTACATTGATGAAATCGATAAAATCTCCCGCAAGTCTGATAATCCTTCCATCACTCGGGATGTATCCGGTGAGGGAGTGCAGCAGGCCTTGCTGAAATTGATTGAAGGCACCATTGCTTCCGTACCACCACAGGGTGGGCGCAAGCACCCGCAACAGGAATTCCTGCAGGTCGATACGCGCAATATCCTGTTTGTCTGTGGCGGAGCATTTTCCGGTTTGGAAAAAATAATCCGTGATCGCAAGGAAACCAGTAGTATCGGGTTCTCGGCCGAGATCAGCAGCAAGGACAGTGACGTAAAATTCGGTGAAATTCTCAAGAGCATTGAACCGGAGGACCTGATTAAATATGGGCTGATTCCCGAGTTTGTGGGGCGCCTTTCAATTGTGGCAACACTCGAAGAACTGGATGAAGACGCATTGGTACAAATTCTGGTCGAACCTCGCAATGCTCTGGTCAAGCAATACGGCCGCTTGTTTGAGTTGGAGGATGTCGATCTGGAAATTCGGGATGACGCCTTACGGGCCGTAGCGAAAAAGGCCATGCAACGCAAGACGGGGGCACGCGGACTGCGGTCCATCCTTGAAAAGGCCTTGCTCGATACCATGTACGAATTGCCTTCACTCGATGGCATCAAAAAGGTGATCGTTGAACCCAGTGTTATTGTCGAAGGGGCACGTCCACTGTATATTTATGAGGATGCGGAGCAACACAACATCAACGCTTAGCCACCCATATACCGGCCGGGGTGTAGAACCCGGCGTGGGCTATGGTTCGGTCTTGAAACCGGCTGTGGGTGTCCCCATTAAAGTGGTTGGCTGCATGTTTGATGGCCACACATCATATCGTTAGACCCTGAGACTTGTCAGGGAACAGAAAATCCAGTCGGCTTGCTGCTTGGCGCAACCGATCAACCGGGAAATAGTAATGACTGACCAGGAAGATCCGGTACTTTTGCATCCGACTCGGGTGTTACCGTTACTCCCGCTGCGTGATGTGGTGGTATTTCCGCATATGGTTATTCCGCTGTTCGTGGGTCGCAGTAGGTCGATAGAGGCACTTGAGCTGGCGATGTCAGACAGCAAACAGATTGTTTTGGCTGCGCAAATGGATGCTGCCGATGATGATCCCGATCCTGATGCCATTTATCAGACCGGTACTGTCGCCAATATCCTGCAGTTGTTGAAGCTGTCGGACGGGACCGTCAAAGTGCTTGTTGAAGGGGAATCCAGGGTTCATATTCTGCGGTACCAGCAGATTGAAAGCTGTTTTACCGTTGAAACGACTGCGATCCGTATCGACGAATTTGATCGACGTGAACTTGAAGTGATGATGCGTACCGTTCTCAAGGAATTTGAACAATACGTCAAATACAATAACAAGCTACCATCTGAAGTTCTGACTTCCGTATCCAGTATCGAAGATCCTTCCGCTCTGGCAGATATTGTTTCCGCACATCTGGGTCTTAAGGTTGAGGAAAAACAACGTATTCTTGAGACCGTACAACCGCGTGAACGCCTCGAGCACTTGCTCGGTGTCCTGGAAAGTGAAATTGACTTGTTGCAGATCGAGAAAAGAATCCGGGGCCGGGTCAAGAAACAAATGGAGAAAAGCCAGCGTGAGTATTTTCTGAATGAGCAAATGAAAGCGATTCAGACCGAGCTCGGCGATGGAGAAGAAGGGGGCAGTGAAGTCGAGGAATTGGGCAAGAAGATTGCTGCTGCAGGAATGACTAAAGAAGCACGTGACAAGGCTGATTCCGAGTTACGCAAGCTGAAAATGATGTCACCGATGTCGGCTGAGGCTACGGTGGTGCGCAATTACATTGACTGGCTGTTGCAGGTACCCTGGAAAAAGCGCTCTCGGGTCAATAACGACCTGATGGCAGCGGAACAGATTCTTGAGCAGGATCATTACGGTCTTGAAAAAGTTAAGGAACGGATTCTTGAGTATCTCGCGGTTCAGCAACGGGTCAAGAAGCAAAAGGGTCCCATTCTCTGTCTGGTTGGCCCTCCCGGGGTTGGCAAGACATCGCTTGGACAATCGATTGCCCGGGCCACTAACCGCAAGTTTATTCGCATGTCGCTGGGCGGGGTACGTGATGAAGCGGAAATTCGGGGTCATCGGCGGACCTATATCGGTTCCATGCCGGGCAAGATCATTCAAAATCTTTCCAAGATGAAGACCCGTAATCCATTGTTCATGCTGGATGAAGTCGACAAGATGTCCATGGATTTTCGTGGCGATCCTTCCTCAGCTTTGCTTGAGGTACTCGATCCGGAACAGAATAACCGCTTTGGAGATCACTATCTAGAGGTGGATTATGACCTGTCTGATGTTATGTTCATTGCTACGGCCAACACGCTGAATATTCCTGAGCCTCTGCTTGACAGGATGGAGGTAATCCGGCTTTCAGGCTATACCGAAGAAGAAAAGGTAAATATCGCCGAGCGTTATCTGCTGGCCAAACAGCGCAAGAACAATGGTCTTAAAGATAAAGAGGTGCGGATTTCACGTTCTGCACTGGTTGATATTGTGCGCTACTATACCCGTGAAGCTGGGGTGAGGTCACTGGAAAGAGAAATCGCCAAAATCTTTCGTAAAGTCGCCAGAAAACTGGTGGTAGGTGAGGTCAAGAACCGCGCACTTGTCGGTAGCCGAAACCTTTCCAAATACCTGGGTGTGCGTCGCTTTGATTACGGCCGTGCCGATGAGACCAATCGCGTCGGACAGGTTACTGGCTTGGCCTGGACTCAGGTCGGTGGTGAGTTATTGACCATTGAGGCGGTCACTGTACCGGGCAAGGGGAAACACATTTTTACCGGCAAGCTCGGAGATGTTATGAAGGAATCCATTCAGGCGGCAGTCAGTGTGGTTCGCAGCCGCAGTGAATCTTTGGGTGTTGATCCTGAGTTTTATGAAAAACAGGATATCCATATCCATGTTCCCGAAGGGGCTACACCCAAGGATGGTCCCAGTGCAGGTATTGGGATGTGTACCGCTATCGTTTCTTCATTGACTGGAGTTCCTGTGAAATCGGATGTTGCCATGACCGGCGAAATCACGCTGCGTGGTGAGGTGTTGGCTATCGGTGGCTTGAAGGAGAAATTGCTGGCGGCACATCGCGGTGGAATCAAAATGGTGCTTATTCCGCAGGATAACGAAAAGGACCTTGTTGAAATACCGCAAAATGTCAAGAGTCAGATGGGCATCGTTTCAGTGCGCTGGATCGAGGAGGTACTTGATCTGGCACTGACTGGGAATCCGTTGCAACCTGTCGTTAAGACTGCCGGAGAAACGGGAGGCAAGGGGGTGAAGAGTGCGCAGGTCGGCAGGGCAGGACGTAGAGTGACGACACATTAAATATCGAATCTGTCTTTTTGTCGGCTTATCCGGTGTTTTAAGTTCGATCTGCTTGACATTAATTTTACTACATTGGTATAAGATTGCACATGTAATCCGGGGGGGGGAAGCCAAGCCTCTTGGTTGCGTGAGGTGAAGTTCTGGGAGCGGCAGTCGGTTGCCCGGTGATCAGGCCAGCGTCTACGCTGAACGTTATGAAGCGGCTGACCGTTACGAAGCGTTTTTGGATCATGTGGATCCCACAACGTACTACTACTATTCCACGAGGAGAAAGAATCAGTGAATAAATCAGAGTTGGTTGAACATGTAGCGAGCGCAGCAAATTTGTCGAAAACAGCTGCGCAGAGTGCAGTGGAGGCCGTATTTAGGTCCATTACCGAAGCTATGGGCAGTGGTGATTCTGTCAGTGTGGTCGGCTTTGGTACCTTTAGTGTTGGTGACCGTCAGGCACGTACCGGCCGCAATCCAAAAACGGGTGAAAATATCGAAATTGCAGCTTGCAAAGTCCCTAAATTCAAGGCTGGTAAAAGCCTAAAGGATGCCGTAAACTAGCGCCCCTCCTGGATTTGAGGGGGTGCTTAGCTCAGCTGGGAGAGCGTCGCCCTTACAAGGCGAAGGTCGCAGGTTCGATCCCTGCAGCACCCACCAGGTTTTGAGAATAATGACTATTTTATTTGTTTGGGAGCGGTAGTTCAGCTGGTTAGAATATCGGCCTGTCACGCCGAGGGTCGCGGGTTCAAATCCCGTCCGCTCCGCCATATCCAGAGATCAACCGGTTCGAATCGTGCGCATGAACTGCCGGGCATGCAGCAGTTCATCAGGCGCCGCAGACCCGCATCTTTGAAGCTTCGAGTATCACTGCCATGTTGACATCAATTCGGGAAAAAGCTTCAGGCATCGTCGCATGGGCGATTATCATTCTGATCTCTATTCCATTTGCACTTTGGGGAATTAACTCCTACTTCTCTGGATCGAACCAGATCGATGTGGCCGTGGTCAACGGTACAAATATCGGCAAGCAGGAATACCAGCGTGCGCTCTCTAATAACCGCAGGGCATTGCTGGAACAATTTAAGGGCCAGCTGAATCAGAAGTTCTTTGAAGCCAAGGCATTCAAGAAAAATGTTCTCGATACCCTGATTCTCAGGCAGCTGCTGAGCCAGGAGATCGAGGCTAAAAACTATCGGATTAGTGATCAGCAGCTGACTGCTTTGTTGCAGCAGACCAAGCAGTTTCAGATCAACGGTAAATTTAGTCAGTCCCTGTACCAGAGTGCCGTCAACCAGGCCGGATTGTCAGACGTTGCCTATGAACAAAGTTTGCGCCGGGATATTGCGGTACAGCAAATTCGCATGGGTTATTCGCTCAGTGCTTTTGTCCCGGACCAGGTGCTCGACACGGTGCTGTCACTGGTGCTGGAACAACGTCAGGCGGACTATGTGTTATTCAGTCCTGAGGAGTACAAGGCTGGGGTTACGATCAGCGATGAGGAGATTAAGACTTATTACGAGGAGAATAAATCGGTATTTCTGCGCCCTGCCCGTGTGCGTGTGGCGTATATTGAGCTCAGTATCGATAAGCTGGCTTCCCAGGAAGCACCAACCGAGGCTGATCTGAAAAATTATTATGATGAGAACTCCGACCAATACATCACTTTGGGCCAACGCAGCGCCAGTCACATTCTGATAGCGGTTACGGGCAAGAAGGACCAGGCTGCATGGCAGAAAGCTTTGAAAAAAGCGCAGGATATCTCTGCAAAATTACAGGCGGGGGCAGATTTTGCTGAACTGGCCAAACTGGAATCCGATGACAAGGGCTCTGCCATGTCGGGCGGTGATTTAGGGGAAATAAGCCCCGGTATTATGGTCAAGCCGTTTGAAGAAGCAGTGAAAAAAATGACGTTGAATCAAATCAGTGCACCGGTAAAAACCCAGTTTGGTTATCATATTATCAAGTTGACGGCACTCGTTCCTGATCAGGTCAAGCCTTTTGCTGAGGTCAAGGATCAGATCGCCAAGCTAATCAGCAAGAAACGGGCGGAAAGTCAGTTTCTGGACAAGACAGAGACTTTTCGTAACCTGGTTTACGAGCAGTCAGATGGTTTGGAGACGGCAGCCGATGCGTTGGGGCTGACAATCAGGACATCAGACTGGATCAGCCGCGGTGGCACGACGGGCAAGAATCCATTGACCGCCAATCCGAAGTTTGTGGAAGCGGCATTTAGCACAGACGTGCAACAGGAAGGCCTGAATTCCGCAGCCATTGAAGTCGGCACCGACCATTTGGTTGCCCTGCGGAAACTTGATTATGAAGCAGCAGCCATCCAGCCGCTTGATCAGGTCAGGGATCAGGTAGTGAAGGATTTGAGCGAAGAAAAAGCGCGCAAGCTGGCGCAAGTAGCCGGTAAGAATGCACTGGATAAATTGCAGGCCGAAACCATCGACTGGAAGGTATTGCAGGATACACACAAGTTGACCGCAGGTACGCTGCCGACTCAGCGCCACCTTGCCAAGCCGGCACAAAAAGCCCTGGTTGATAAGCTGTTCAGCATGCCGCTACCCCCAGCAGGAGGCAGTCGCTATGCTTCCCTATCAGCTTCAGATGTCGGCCTTTATTTGCTGCGCCTGCGCAAAGTGACGCCGGGAGACGCCAGTCAGGCGGACCCTGCATTGCGTGACCAATACCGCAATCGTCTGCAGCAACGAACCGCTTCCGGGGATTTTGATGCCTACCTCAAAGCACTGAGAACACGGGCCAATATCAAGATTTTTGAAGATCAGCTGTAAACACGATCGGTTCTCGAGTTTTGCTTCTGGATTGCCAATACTGAATCAGTAGGTTGTCAGTCCTCGGCCAGTAATCGGTCAC
Source organism: uncultured Gammaproteobacteria bacterium (assembly GCA_964415515.1). Classification (GTDB taxonomy): domain Bacteria; phylum Pseudomonadota; class Gammaproteobacteria; order Arenicellales; family DRJH01; genus DRJH01. Next base: position 11,530 of record CAYQAP010000030.1, read on the forward strand.
TCAGGCCAACGGTATTAAAACCGGCATCGACATAGGTGATTTCGCCGGTAATGCCTGAGGCCAGATCTGAGCAGAGAAAGGCCGCAGTGTTGCCAACTTCTTCAGTGGTCACCCCTCTGCCCAAGGGGACCGCTTTTTCGTAATAAGCCATCATTTTTCGAAAGCCGCCGATACCGGCAGCAGCCAGTGTCTTTATCGGCCCGGCAGAGATGGCATTGACCCGAATACCTTGTGGGCCGAGTGATTGGGCCAGATAGCGAACATTCGCCTCCAGGCTGGCTTTTGCCAGACCCATGATGTTGTATCCTGGCATGGAGCGAACTGCGCCGATGTAGGACAGGGTCAGCAAGGCTGCCTGTCGGCCTTGCAGCATGGGTTGCGCTGCTTTGGCCAGGGCGGCAAAACTGTAGGAGCTGATCTCATGGGCCACCAGGAAGCCTGTACGGGTGACAGCATCAAGATAACTGCCCTCAAGCTGATCACGTGGAGCGAAAGCGACCGCATGGATTAGAATATCAAAGCCATCCCAGTATGTTCCAAGGTTTTCAAAAAGGCTGCTAATCTGTTGATCGCTACCGACATCACAGGGCAGGGTAATCTTGGCGTTGAGCTTGGCAGCATATTTTTCAACCCGTGGTTTGAGCTTCTCGTTTTGGTAGGTAAAGGCCAGTTCAGCACCCTCACGGTGCATTGCCCGGGCAATTCCCCAGGCAATGGATCGCTCACTGGCCACACCGATAATTAACGCACGCTTGCCTTGTAAAAAAGCCATGGTTATTTCCTTGTATGAAACATGGATTATTCAGCTGATTCACCTCCCTGGAGAGGTGAAGATCAATGGTAACAAAACTTCAGCATGGCATTATAATACCCTGCAGTGTATTTTTTGCAGAAAAAATAAATCCATATGACGCCGACGTACCGAACGGATCGTGTTGGTTTGCAAGTGTACTGTCTGGATGATGGTTCGACGGACAGTCAAATGCTGGCAAGCCGCTGGCAGTTGCCGGTTACCACTGAACTGCAAGGTAACGTGGTCCTCACCCGACAACATCAGCGACTGGTCCTGGTGGATGGACGCAGCAATAATGTTCGACCCTTATGGGTGGAGTTGGGAGTGTACGGCAGAGCCGCACCCGGGAAAAGAGATCCATTGCTCAGAGCACTGGGTCGGAAAGGCCATGTGGTCGTGGATGCCACTGCCGGCTGGGGTGTGGATGCCGCGGGGCTGCATCGCTGCGGTTATCGGCTGCTGATGTTGGAACGTCACCCGGTGATGGCCGCCTTGCTTCAGGACGGGATTGATCGATTGGGCCTCAGGCAACGCCGCAGTATCGAGTTGTTCGCTGGCGATGCCATTGAATTGCTGCCCACATTGAATTCCCGCGTTGGGCTGGCCAGCATTGATGTGGTGGTTCTCGATACCATGTACCCACTGGCAGGCCGCACCCATGCCTTGCCGCGTCGAGAGCTGGTGTTGTTGCGGGAACTGGCAGGTGCCGATCTTGATTCAGCCCGGCTGTTGCGTGTAGCACAAGCCGTGGCAACCCATCGGGTCGTGGTCAAAAGGCCTCATTATGCCCCACCTTTGTCTGGCGCCAAGGCTGACATTGTCTATCGCAGCAAGCAATTGCGCTATGATGTTTACTGCTGTCCTTCTTAGACAGCCTGCTGGGGCATCAGAAGTTGATTGCGCGGTGAGCAGAGCTTGTGTGAGACACACAGCTTGCAACTTACCGCAACCGCTGTTCATGCTGGTTATCAGACATTTTCCGACCACGCCTTAGTGGGAGAAGCCGTTATGCCCTGTTTTTATTGTCCAACAATCCCGTCAGCTGGGCAATCTGCCTGCCTGATGGTCGAAGAGTCCCACCATGCCGTTGTTGTACGTCGTCTGCAGGTCGATGACGCGATCTGCTTGATTGATGGCAATGGCACCTGGGCCCATGCCAGAATTGAGTTCATCAGCCGTCGCAACAAACGTGTCGAGTTCCGGATTGACGAGCGGCAGACACAAGCATTGCCCCGCAGACAACTGCAGCTGGCAACGGCAAGGCCAAAAGGAGACCGTCAGTCGGTATTGGTGGAGATGGTGGTGCAACTGGGCGTTACTCGCTTGACCCCCCTGCGTTGTCAGCACGCGCTGCCGGTTCGTGACAGTCACACCCGGCACTGGAAAAAAATTGCCCTCGAGGCCTGCAAGCAAAGTGGTCGTGCCTGGCTGCCGGCACTGGAGGTTGCCCGAACTCTGGAAGCAGTACTGGCCGATAGCCGCGAGCGTGGTGCCTTGGTTTGTCTGGCCCATCCCCAGGCAGCGCAAACCCTGGCTGAATGTCGCCAACTTGCCAAGGGTCGAGATGTTTGTTTGCTGGTTGGGCCGCAGGGTGGTTTCACCGATACCGAAGTGATGATGGCACAACAAATGGGTGCCATGTGTGTGCATTTGGGCCAGACGATTCTACGTATTGAAACTGCGGCGGTGGCGTTATTGTCGACTTTCAGTTTCGACGCATGAACTGGCTGCGATCCGCCTGGCTGTCAGCAGCCTACTTGGAAATATCTTTTCAAATCTGCTAAAGTCTGCTGATGGTCAAAGCAACAAAGCACACGATTAACCCGCTATGGTCCAGTATTGGTTTGGTTTTGGTTTACTGGCCGTTTGAAGCGGTTGTGGATACACTTTTCAGTGGAAAAAGAGGTTTTGCGGACCATCTGTTCACCCCAGATCCCAATGAATTGTGGATGCGTATCGTGATCAGCACCCTGATCATCGGCATGGGGGCCTATATGCATCGGGCCATCGGCCGCCAACAACGGCTGATCAAGAAAACCCTGTCCCTGAACCGACTGCTCAAGTTTCTCAGCGAAGCCAATCAGCTTGGACACCGTCGGCACAGTAGCCAGGAGATGTTCGAAGAGATCTGCGCTGTGGCGGTGAAAACTGCCAGGTTTCATTTTGCCTGGGTGAGCATCGTTGAAGCAGGGAGTGGCAACCTCAAACCTGCGGCACAGGCCGCCAGTAGTGATGGCATTCTGCAGGCATTGCAACCAGCATTGACAGACGGGGTTATGCACTGCATCATGGCCGTGCAGGCCATAACCAGAGGCGAACCGGCTTACTGCAATAACATACGGCAGACGGATTGTTCGGCGCCATGGTGTGAGCTACTGTCACAGCAGGGCTGCCAGTCGGCAGCCGCTTTACCGATCACAATACAAGACAAACTTTATGCGGTGTTCACCGTATATGCGGGAGCTCCCGGATTTTTTCAGAAACAGGAAATCGGTGTTCTCGATGAGGCGGCAGACGATATTTCCAATGCCCTGACCCACCTTGAACGGGAACAGCAAGACAAACGGACCGAGATGTTGCTGCTAGAGAAGGTCCAGGAAGCTGAGCAGGGTCGCCGGGCCATGCTTGCTATGCTGGAGGATCTGAATGAATCCAGCGCCAGCATCACCCGGGCCAAGAAGGCATGGGAGCAGACCTTCGACGCAGTGACCCATCCGATCTTTGTGCATGATAAAAAAGGCTACATCGTGCACGCAAACAAAGCGTATGCGGCTCGGGTCGGCAAGCCCTTCAAGGAGATCATCGGCAAGCCCTACTGGCAGGTTTTTCCAAAGCGTAACGGCCAACCGCCCGCCTGTCTGCTTGAGCAGGGAATAACAGGTAAAGAAGAAATTCAGACCCAAAGCGGTGCAATATTCCTTGCCAAAAGTTATTCCATTGACGGTGATGGTGAGGGTGCTGATTGCGTCCACTTCCTGGAAGATATCACGGAGCGCAAACTGCATGCGCAAATTATCCATGACAACGAGGAGAGATTCAGGGCCATCGGTGAGACCGCCCAGGATGCCATTATTATGCTGAATAATGATGGGCGAATAACGCTCTGGAACCGGGCTGCGGAGAAGATGTTTGGTTACGCACAAGATGAGGTTATGGGCAGAAGAATCGAGTCGCTGATTATCCCGAAACGTTACCGTAAAGGGCATCAGCAGGGTTTTGCCAAGTTCAGGGATAGCGGCCAGGGGCCGTCGGTTGGAAGAATCGTTGAATTACAGGGGATGCACAAGAATGGCACGGAATTTCCAATCGAATTATCTATTTCGGCAGCGATGCTTGGTAAACAGTGGCATGCGGTGGGGATGTTGAGAGACATCACCGAGCGCAAGCGGTCGGAAAACAAGCTCATTCAAAGCCATCAAATGCTTCAACAAAGCCTGGAGGGGACCATTCAGGCGATTGCTGCAGCCTCGGAAGTGCGTGATCCGTACACGGCGGGGCACCAGAATCGTGTGGCAGAACTGGCTTGTGCTATCGCTCAGGAAATGGGCTTGCAGCAGGAGCAGATCGTGGGTATCCACATGGGTGGCAAGATTCACGACATTGGCAAGATTAATCTGCCGGCTGAAATTCTCAGCAAACCCACCCGGCTGACCCAAATTGAATATGCCCTGATCCAGGGCCATTCACAGATCGGCTACGGGATTCTCAAGGATATCTATTTTCCCTGGCCGGTGGCCGATATTGTGCATCAACATCACGAGCGGATCGATGGCACGGGCTATCCTCAGGGGCTAAAGGGCGAAGAGATCTGCCTGGAAGCACGGATCGTGGCCGTGGCTGATGTGGTGGAAGCGATGAACAGCCATCGCCCGTATCGTGCCGGGCTGGGAATTGATAAAGCCCTGGATGAAATCGAACAGGGCAGTGGCAGTCTCTATGATAGCGATGTTGCCAGTACTTGCCAGTGCTTGTTCCATGAGCGCGGTTTTGTCATTGCCGATAATTTCCTGACTGGCCTCAAAAGGACTTTTACGGAGTAGAGGCTCGATTATCGGACAGGCTCCTCTTGGAGGAAGTCGTTGCTGAGTTGTGCTTGCAATTGCTTCATGGCCGTATCCAGTTTGCTCAATTGCTGGCGTTCTTTGGTCACCACTGCTGCGGGAGCCCGTTCGATAAATTGGGAGTTGGCCAGTTTGTTGCGACTGCGCAGTGCCTGTTTTTCCAAGCGTTCCAGCTCCCGGCCCAAGCGTTTTTTCTCCGCTTTTACATCCAAAAAAGAACCCAGGGGAATCAGAATCTTCAAGCTTCCAGCCAGGGCTGTGGCGCACGGTGGCGGGATCTCACCCGCGGCCAGCAATTGTTGTGATTCAGTGCCAGCGAGTTGCTGGATATAGACACGATTGCGTTGTAGCCGTTCAATGTCGAGCGACTCACTGGTTTGCAACAGCAAGGGCAAAGGTTTGCGTGGGGCGATATTCATTTCTGCACGAATCGTACGAATCCCGGTAATCAACGCCCGTAACCAGTGCATCTCGGATAGGGCCTCGGGGTGGATACGCTCGCTATCGGCAACGGGATACGGAGCCAGCATAATGGTTGCCCCACCACGGCCGGCGAGGGGTGCGATTTGTTGCCAGATTGTTTCGGTAATAAAAGGCATTACCGGGTGCAATAATCTGAGCAGGGTTTCCAGAATACGCGTCAAGGTAAGCCGTGTCCCGGCCATTGTTGCTGCGCTACTGTTGCCCTGATTCAGGGTGACTTTCGCCAGTTCCAGGTACCAGCTGCAATATTCATCCCAGACGAAGTGATACACCGTTTCGGCCATAACATCAAAGCGGTATTCATCCAGTGTCCGGGCACATTGCGCTTCCACTTCCTGCATACGACTGATTATCCAGCGCTCCGGGGTAGCGTATTCCAGGCTGCCCTCGCTGGCCATGGCCAGTGCTGCAGAGCTGTCCTGTGGGCGGACATTCATGAGCACGAAACGGGAGGCGTTCCAGAGTTTGTTGCAAAAGTTCCGGTACCCGGTGATCCGGCCCATGTCGAAATTAATATCACGGCCACGCGAAGCCAGGGCAGTAAAAGTGAAGCGCAGGGCATCAGTGCCAAATGACGGGATGCCTTCGGGAAACTCGTGGCGTGTGGCTTGTTCAATTTTTTCAGCCATATGGGTCTGCATCAGGTTGCCGATCCGTTTGCTGACCAGTGTTTCTAGATCAATCCCATCAATCAAGTCGATGGGGTCAAGAATATTGCCTTTGGATTTGGACATTTTCTGGCCGTGGGAATCCCTGACCAGGCCATGAATATACACTTCGTGGAAGGGGATGGTGTCGGTAAACTGCAGGCCCATCATGACCATTCTGGCGACCCAGAAGAAGATGATGTCGAATCCGGTGATCAGCACACTGGTGGGATAAAAGGTTTTATAAGCTTGCGTCGGCTCGGGCCAGCCCAGAGTTGAGAATGGCCACAGCGCTGAGGAAAACCAGGTGTCGAGTACGTCTTCATCCTGGCGCAGTGGTTGCTGCCCCAGCTGGTTCTTTTCACGGACTTCCTGTTCACTGTGGCCAACGTACACATTGCCGGCATCGTCATACCAGGCGGGAATGCGGTGCCCCCACCAAATCTGCCGGGAAATACACCAGTCCTGGATATTGCGCATCCATTCGAAATAGGTACGACTCCAGTTCTCGGGCACAAAGTTAATTCTGCCATTTTCGACAACCTCTGTGGCAGCGGCTGCCAGAGGGCCAGCTTTTACATACCACTGATCCGTCAGATAGGGTTCAATCACGGAGCCAGAGCGATCCCCCCGTGGTATAACCATCTTGTGTTCCTCAATCTTCTCCAGCAGCTCTTGTGCCTGCAGGTTGGCAACCACCCGGTTGCGTGCCAGGTAACGATCCAGACCATCATAGACCGTTCCAGGTAGACACATGCTGGCATCCGGGTTGAGAATATTGACCATTTTCAGCTGGTGGCGTTGGCCCACTACATAGTCATTAAAATCGTGAGCTGGAGTGATTTTGACACAACCGGTGCCAAATTCAGGATCAGCATATTCGTCAGCAATGATTGGAATCGTGCGATCGGTCAAGGGCAGCTGTACTCGATTTCCGACCAGGTGACGATAGCGCTCGTCATCCGGGTGTACCACGACTGCGGTGTCACCAAACAGGGTTTCGGGTCGGGTGGTGGCTACGACCAGATAACTACTGTTGTCGACCAGGGGATAGCGGATATGCCACAAATAGCCCTGTTCTTCTTCAGAAATAACCTCCAGGTCGGATACTGCAGTCAGCAGTACAGGATCCCAGTTGACCAGACGTTTGCCGCGGTAGATCAAGCCCTGCTCATAAAGTTGGACAAAGACTTCCTGAACTGCAGCGGACAGTCCTTCATCCATGGTAAACCGCTCACGCTGCCAGTCCACTGAGCAGCCCATGCGTCGCAGCTGTTGGGTGATTGCACCACCGGATTCTGCTTTCCATTCCCAGACTTTTTCGACAAAGCGCTCACGACCAAGGTCACGACGATTCACCCCTTGCGCTTCGAGTTTGCGCTCAACCAACATTTGGGTGGCGATTCCTGCATGGTCAGTGCCGGGCTGCCAGAGCGTGCTATCACCTTGCATGCGGTGATAGCGAATCAGGATATCCATCAGGGTATCCTGAAAAGCGTGGCCCATATGCAGTCGACCGGTAACATTGGGTGGAGGAATCATGATGCAGTAGGGCGAGCCCTGACCTTGTGGCTGAAACCAGCCATTTTTTTCCCAGTGTGCGTAAAGACGGGTTTCAATGGCACTGGGATCGTAGGATTTACTTAGGGATTCTTTTTCAGGCATGTCAAGGTCAAAATGGGGTGGCTGGAAGACGCGAAATTATACGCTATCGTGAGTGAATTCAAAGTTGGATGAGAACAGTTCAAGGACGGCAAGTGTGGTCGGGAGTGTGCGTATTCGGTGGTAAGGTCTGGACCCAACAACCTCAGGTCATGACTTGCTGTGATAGCTGCGCAGCTGCTCGACCAGTGCATCCAGCAGTTTTTTTCGCCGACGTATTAGATAGATGCCAAGTTTTTCTTCCATGATACCAAGTAATATTTCAGCATGTGTGTGCAATTCCTTTTCTCGTTCGTCCTGTGATTCTCCGGGTGGTTCCGGTAGTGTGGTAAAGCGCATGCTATGGGTCCAATCTTTTTCCACGGGGGGCGGCATTCTGACAGCAGATTCATCAGGAGAACGATTCGCCGAGACTGGCTGGTTTACAGAGCCCTCTGGTAGCGGAGATGGTTTGCCAGCCAGGACAATATTCTTCAACACAGGTATTTTGTGGTCGGTGGTCATGTTCGCAAAACACTCAGTTGGATTGGGTGATTGTTGATCGGGATGTTGTGGTGCAGATATGCACGGTAGCGCAAACGCCCCAGCTGTTGCTCTTGAGGATCCTTTTTGCAGACAAAGTCCGCCAAGCGTTTAAAAGCCTGCAATACAGCTGCAGAGGGTTCTTCCGGGGTCAGTATCAGCAGCACATCATCAGGGTTTGCAGCAGTGGGCTGCTGCCCTATCAGTACCGGTACAGCATGCTCAGATTCGTTCGGATGATGGATTTGGTGGGGAATGAAACTATCCTGGCGAAAGGTCCAGAGTAGATGATCCAGTTCTGTTTGCAGCGGTGGTTCACAGTACAAGTAACACTGTTTCCCAGAGCGATAAATTTTATGTGTCAGACGACAGATGAACCGCAGTTTATCATTCCGTTGCGCAGTATCCAGGATATAATAATCAGCTTGCTCAGCCATGCGCATTATCCAGGGGTATGACTATTTTTCTGGTTTTCGGCTCGATTGATCAGGTAGCGGCTGAGCAGGGCCACTGGACGGCCGGTAGCGCCTTTTTTGTTACCCGACAGCCAGGCCGTTCCAGCAATATCCAGATGTGCCCATAGCAAGTCTTCTGTGAATGAGGACAGAAACCTTGCCGCGGTGATCGTACCACCTTCACGACCGCCAACATTGGCAATATCGGCAAAAGTGCTTTTCAATTGCTCCTGATAGTCATCCCAAAGAGGCATTCTCCAGGCACGGTCATGGGTTTGCTCACCTGCGACGAGCAGCTGGTGTACCAGTTCTTCGTCGGCACTGAACAAGCCGCTGGCATGGCTACCCAGAGCGATGACACAGGCGCCGGTGAGGGTGGCGATATCGATAACTACGGCCGGATTGAATTGTCGGGCATAGGTCAGGGCGTCACAGAGAATCAGTCGTCCTTCGGCATCGGTATTGAGGACTTCAATGGTTTTTCCCGATAGACTGGTTATCACATCTCCGGGTTTGTAGGCGCTGCCATCCGGCAGGTTTTCCGAAGTCGGGATAATTCCGATGCAGTGGATGGGCAGGGCCAGTTCAGCGACCGCTTTCAAGGTGCCAAACACCGCAGCTGCACCGCACATGTCATATTTCATCTCATCCATTTTGGCACCTGGCTTTAGGGAAATGCCCCCCGCATCAAAGGTCAGACCTTTGCCGACCAAGACAACCGGAGGCTCCTCGGCTGCTGTACCCCGATATTCCATAATGATCAGACGAGGTTTTTGGTGGCTGCCCCGAGACACGGCCAGCAGGGCACCGAAACCGGCTTTTTTCAGTTCAGGCCGCTCCAGGATGCGGGTCTTTATGGGCAGTGATTTTTGTAAATGTATGGCTTGTCGGGCCAGGTAGGCAGGGGTACAGATATTGCCTGGAAGATCTCCCAATTCACGAGCATATTGCATACCGCCAGCCATCGCACAGGCTTCTTGAACTATCGTTTCACACTCGGAAATACTGGCCAGTGCCGGGGCTGATAAAATGAGCTCCTTCAGTACAGTTTGTTGCTTTGGTTCAGCGGAAACCGTGCGGGTATACCGATACCCGGATGCGGCGATGGTCACGACTTGTTGGTGCAGGTTCCAGGCCAGTGTTTTGCTGTTGACCGGGATCTCTGCCAGGCAGCTAAATGCCTTGTTAATCCGCAGTTCCTTCAGGCATTTGCCCATGTGCTCAATGAGCTTGAGAAAATCGCCAGGTTTGAGCTCGGTAGTTGCCCCGAGGCCAAGTACCAGTACGCGCTTGATGTTATTAAGGGGGTTGTCATAAATCAGCAGGCTGCTGCCCGCTTGCCAATCTATGCCTGATCGCTCGATTGCCTTGAGTAGATGGCCATCCGTGAGTTTATCCAATGCCATGCTGGTGGCGGGAAGCTCCCCATTGTTGTACACACCGACTACCAGGCAGGAGATTTGTTGTTGGGTCAGGTCGATACGATGAGCTGTAAATTTCATGATTACCTCAAGAGTGGGTGCTGTTTGGTTGCGGCGGTGCATACGTGTACTGCGCCAACAGTTTCTGCAAGATGCAGGCTATGCTTCTTACCTCGTTGCGAAGTCTGCGATGGTCTTGTTTCACCGTGAGTCACTCCTCAATTGTAATTGGCAAAAAAAGCGCCTGAAAGGCTAAACCGGTACGCATTTTCATGCTTCAATGATAGTATCCGCGATTTACCGGTAGAAGCCAAGAAGATGCAGGGAAAGTTGTCACCACAACCACGTAAAGTTTTGAGTAGCCCGATCATCAGTGGAGCACTGATTCGGGAAATATTGTTCACCAGTGGTGGTGTGACACTGATTATTCTGTCTGTATTTTTGGTCGTTCGCCTGGTTTCTTTCCTGCAATTGGCGGCCTCGGGTGACATCCCCGTCAATGCCGTGTTGCTATTGCTGGCATTGAAACTGGTGACCAATCTGGATGCTATTTTGCCAATGATGATCTACGTTTCCATGCTCATGGTGCTGGCACGCTGGAATCGGGATAATGAAATGGTTGTACTCAGTGCTTGTGGTTTTGGGCCCCGGCAGTTGTCACAGCCGATGCTCGTGCTGGTACTGATTTCTGTGCTGCTGATCGGACTTTTTTCGACCTATTTATCTCCTTTGTCAGTTCGGGCGTCTGCACAAATTTTACAGGAATATCGATCGCGCAGTGAAATATCAGGCATTGTGCCTGGAGTATTTACCGAAACCCGGAATGGCCAGGGCGTCTATTACGTAGAATCCTTTGATAAAAAGAGCGATCGATATCTGAACGTGTTTATTTATGATGCTTCCCCCGATCACGATGGTGTGGTGGTTTCGCGCTATGCACACAAAGCATTTGACCCGGTCAGCGAGGACTTCTTCCTGGTGCTGGATAATGGTACACGTTATGAAGGCAATCCCGGTGATGTTCACTATCGAGTGATTTCGTTTGCGCGCTATTCGTATCGATTGCCACGCCAGCAGGCTCACCGGATTGTGGTGCCGATTAAGGGGATGCCGACCTGGCAGGTGTTTCGGTCAGTAAACCCTCGGCTGGTGCTGGAATGGCACTGGCGTATCTCAAAGCCCTTTAGTATGCTGGTGCTGGTCTTGTTTGCTTTGACCTTTAGTTTTGTCGATGGACGAAAGAGTCGTATGCCCAGTTTGTTCCTTGCCATCGCTATGTATTTTATCTATGCCAACAGTATCGGCTTTGTCACTGCGAGTGTTAAATCAGGAGCAGATGTTCCCGCCTATTTGTTGTGGCTGGTTCATGCCATGTTTCTGGCTTTGGCTGGGCTGATGTTTTATCGGCGTTCCCGCAATCGGACCTTTTTGCCCAATCCTATCCAACTGTTTGTTCGCCCCCGGTCCGGTCTGCAATCACCATGAGGATTCTCAATTTCTACATCGGTAGAATCCTGCTGCACCACACGTTGGTGGTTTTCAGTGTTTTGCTGGGGCTGTTCATGTTGGTAAACTTCATCGACCAGCTGCAGCAAATTGGTACCAATAATTACCATCTTAAGCAAGTGTTGCTGTATGTGTTGTTGAGTGCACCGAGAAGTATCTATGAAATATTTCCCCTGGTTGGTTTGCTGGGGACCATTCTCGGGCTTTCCGCTATGGCCGCTGATACAGAACTGGTGGTCATGCGCGCCAGCGGAGTGTCTTTGTTGCAGATTGTTATTGCGATCATGAAAGTTGGCAGTCTGTATGTTCTGGCCGGGGTGCTGGTGGGCGAATTCGTCACGCCGATTTCCGAGACCACAGCACAAAGGGTTCGTTCGGAGGCTTTGCACAGCCAGGTAAAGCAACAGACTGATTTCGGCTTGTGGTTGCGGGACAAGCAAAGTTTTGTCAATATTGGTGAGGTTTTGCCTGATTTAACGGTCTTGCGAATCAAAGTCTTCGAATTTGATGATCGTCGGCGTCTGCGTTCTTTGGTGGCTGCCGACCGTGGGGTATTTACTGCGGGTCAATGGTCCATCGCAAATGTTCGTCAAACATTATTATCTGAGCAACGAGTGACTTCTCAGCAGGCAGATACGGCACGCTGGGATACCGATGTTACCCCGGGTATTTTGTCCGTATTTCTGATCCATCCGGATCAGTTGTCAGCGATTCAGTTGTGGCGATATATTGTGCATCTGCGTGAGAATGCACAGCAAACTACTGTTTATGAGTTGTCGTTCTGGGGCAAGGTCATTGAACCCTTTTCCACCGCCGTGATGGTATTGCTGGCGATTCCCTTTGTTTTTGGACAAGCGCGAAGTGGCTCAACGGGCCGCAATCTGTTTGTCGGCATCATGATCGGCCTGACTTTTTATGTATTCAGCAAGGGTTTTGGCTATCTGGTGCAGATTTACGGTGTGCCCCCGTTGTTGGCCGCCATGATACCTACCTTGGTATTTGGTGTATTGGCGCTGTTAATGTTACGCAGAGTGGCTTAATCGGGAAGGTAAACGATCCGGGTTCCTGACCAGCGGTCGTGCCAGGCCAGATTCTGTTTGTCCCAGACAAGCCATACCAAGCCAAGCAGAAAGGGCAGAATAGCCAGGGGTGCCATGATAAATCGCAACAGAGCTCGCCCCCAAGTGGGCGGTTTGCCATGTTGGGTGACCATAAATAAATGCCAGGCACGCATACCCAGTGTTTGTCCGTTGCGGGTCCAGAAGCTGCCGAAAAAGGTGAAACTCACCAGCAAAAGATAGCTACGGATCAGCATCTGTATCGACCACTGGTGCTGCATTTGTTCCGGTATCAGGGGGAGTGGTACTCCAGCCAGCAGCAGGACTGCGATCAATAATAAACTGTCGTAGAACATGGCCCCCAGTCGACGGCCGAGGCCAGCCGGTTGGGCGAAAACAGCAGCTCCCGGTTCAGTGTCAGCTGAAGTGAGAATTTTGGAAGGGTCATTCACTGGGGTCATGGCTTTTCTTTATGAGTGCCAGCTTTTGGGCTCGATCAAGCTGCTTGATGGCATATTCGCGTTTGGCCGCAGCACCTCTGGAACGGGCTGCCTCATTATAGACCAGCTCCACCGGCTGTCGAGAGCGGGTGTAACGGGCCGCTGTCTGGGTTTGGCTGTTGTGCTCTTGAAGGCGCCGATTCAGGTCGGTGGTTATTCCTGTATACAGGCTGCCATCCGCACAGCGCACGACATAGACCTGCCAGTTGTTTGCTGGTGGAGTGGTTTTGTCGGTCATAAAGCCCGTACAACTGAGGGTTGGTTGCTGCCGGGTTGGTGTGCGAGAATAGACGTTTTCATTGGCCGGAGAATATAGCAAATGTTTGATCAGTTGAGTGATCGCTTGCAGCTGACGCTGAAGAAATTACGTGGTCAGGCTCGTTTGACCGAAGACAATATCCAGGCGGCATTGCGCGAGGTAAGGGTTGCATTGCTGGAGGCAGATGTGGCCTTGCCGGTGGTCAAGTTGTTTATGACACGGGTTCGTGAACGTGCGATTGGCAAGGAGGTGACCGGGGCTTTACATCCGGGCCAGGTTCTGATCAAGTATGTGCATCAGGAGCTGGTCGCGGTCATGGGTGGAGAGAACGATGCGCTCTCGCTCAATGTTCGACCCCCGGCTGTGATTCTGATGGCCGGGTTGCAGGGTGCTGGCAAAACGACCACTACCGCCAAACTGGCCAAGAGACTGGTAGAAAGAGAGCGGAAAAAAGTCATGGTGACCAGTGTCGATGTCTACCGACCAGCGGCGATTGAGCAGTTGCACAGAATCGTTACCGATCTGGATGTGGAGTGGTTTCCCAGTACCACCGATCAGCAACCGGTTGAAATAGCCCGCATGGCCCAGCAGCAAGCTGCCGAGCACTTGCTCGATGTGCTGATTATAGATACCGCGGGGCGTACGCACATTGATGAGAAAATGATGGCCGAAATTCAAGCCATTCATCATGCAGTGGAACCCGTTGAAACGTTGTTTGTGGTCGATGCCATGACCGGGCAGGATGCGGCCAACAGTGCGCGATCTTTTGCAGAGCGATTGCCATTGACCGGAATTATTTTGACCAAAGTGGATGGTGATGCTCGTGGGGGTGCCGCACTTTCCGTCAGGGAAGTGACCGGTAAGCCGATCAAGTTGATTGGATCGGGTGAGTCAGTCGATGCACTGGAACCCTTTTACCCGGACCGGGTTGCCTCCCGGATCTTGGGTATGGGAGATGTGCTGGGCCTGGTAGAACAGGCCGAAGAAAAAGTCGACCGGGTTAAAGCACAAAAACTGGCCACCAAGCTGGCCAAAAGCAAGGGGTTTGATCTCGAAGACTTTCGCGAACAATTGCTGCAAATGCAGAACATGGGAGGCATTGCCGGGATGCTGGACAAGTTACCGGGAGCGGCCAATTTGCCCCGGCAGGTCACCCATCAGATGGGCGATAGTGAAACGACAAAAATGGTTGTTATGATCAATTCCATGACCCCACGAGAGCGTCGATTTCCGGCACTGATCCGGGGTTCGCGCAAACGCCGGATTGCCAGTGGCTCGGGTACACAGATTCAGGATTTGAACCGTCTGCTCAAGCAATTTGCACAAATGCAGAAAATGATGAAACGGATGAAAAAGAAGGGTGGCATGGCCAGGATGATGCGTGGCATGCGGGGGCGAATGCCAGGTATGCCATTTTGACAGGATTCCGATTAAAAGCCCTCTAAACCCTGGACCCGGATTGATTCATCTTCCAGCATCACCGGGATACCGTCCTCGATGCGATAGATCGTGGTACTGTTGTCCGTGATCAAGGCCTCCTTGAGTGGCCCTTCGATGGTGGAGCCGTCAGCATATTGCAGATCCTCGTTAGCAATCAAGCGGTTAAGTCGCTGCAGCTTGTCCTTGCTTAGCGGAATTACCGCACGTTTGGTGACC
The DNA here is from genome assembly GCA_964415515.1 of uncultured Gammaproteobacteria bacterium. Classification (GTDB taxonomy): domain Bacteria; phylum Pseudomonadota; class Gammaproteobacteria; order Arenicellales; family DRJH01; genus DRJH01. Next base: position 26,553 of record CAYQAP010000030.1, read on the forward strand.
GGGCAACAGAGGATTTCCAGTAATTTGCGGTCGATGGGCATGATAGTTCTCTCTCCTGAGCTGTGGCTTGTTTGCTAGTCATTGTACCTGCCCATACGTGGCAACTAAAGTGAAATCGTGTTGCTGTTTTCTGTATGGAGATTGTGGTAGCACTGATTTGCGCTGAGCTACGGTGGCGGCGTAGCCGTGTTATGATGCAAGCAGCAACCAGGCGTGCAGGTGGGTGCAGAAAAACCGTCAGCCCCGCTCTGTGGCACTACGGTCCATCCCTTAAAATGGCTTCCCCTTGCAATGATTTCTATTCTCGGACAACCTCCTGATTCTTATGTCAGCTGAATCCACACGAGCGGTGATTACTGCGATTATTACCAATCTGGCCATCACCGTGATGAAAGCGGGTGCGGCCACGCTCAGCCAGTCCGCCTCGATGATGAATGAGGCGATTCACAGTCTCATGGATACCGGCAATCAATGTCTGTTATGGCTGGGATTGCAGCAAAGTCGGCGTGCACCCGATGTTGATTATGCTTTTGGCCACGGCCAGAAAAAATATTTATGGAATTTGTGGAGTGCCATCGGCTTGTTTTCAATCGGCTGTGGTCTCGGCCTGGCCAATGCCTGGCATATTTATCGACAGAGCCTTGAAAGCACCGCTGTAGCAGAGTCTTCAGTACTGCAACTGGCAGGTTTTACGATACCGGGATTGTGGGTTTCCCTGTTGGTACTTTTGATCGCCGGACTGCTCGAAGGGTACTCTCTAGCGGTGGCCTGCAGGCAAGTCCTGGGGCAGTTACCACAATACGATGGCTTGAGTTTTCTGCAGTTTTTGCGTAAGGCCCCGGATCCTACCCTGGTGGCAGTGGTGCTTGAAGACAGTATTGCCGTATTCGGGCTGTTGCTGGCGGCCACCGGTATCGGCCTTTCTACTGTGACCGGCAATGTGCTGTGGGATATCGGTTTCTCGGTATTGATTGCGCTGAGTCTGGGGGTTGCTGCATTTTTCCTCGGCGCGGTGAACATGCGTTATCTGACCGATGTTCGTGACCATGAGGCGGAACAGCTGTTTGCCAGCATTGTGGCCGAGCATACCGAAGTCGAGCGCTATCATGATTTGCGTTCCATTATTATCGACGATCAGCATACCCTCCTGGTGGCAGAAATTGAGATGCGAGAGGAGGCCATGCTCGCCAATCTGGTGCAGCGAATAGAAAAGCACCGGCTGTTGCTGTTGCAAACTTTGCCCAGTGAGCTGCCAGGGTGGGAAAAAAGGGCACACTATATCGAGGCACGAAGTATACTGGAGGCAACACTGGAGCGAACCGAAGAAGTGGTCGATGAGTTGGAAGTGACGCTACGTAAGCGCCTGCCACGTATCGGCCATCTGACGTTGGAAGTGCAAGGGATTGCGGGTGATCAGGCTGCACAATCACAACCGGATTCACACGGTGGTGATGGTGTTGCCTGAGCAGTTTTGGTACTGAATTTCTAATCTTTAAAATCTTGATGTGGAGAATATTTGTGAACCGATTGATAATGAGTGGTCTGATCGTAGTGGCACTGGCAAGTCAGCTGGTGCAGGCGGCGGAGTTTGCCTCACAAAAAGAGCGTTTGAGCTATGCGGTAGGCTATCAAATTGCAAAAAGCATGACAGCACGTTCTGCCGACTTTGATGCCAAGGCCTTGATTGCGGCTATTGAAGATGTGTTGAACAAAAGTGAATTACGGGTTTCCGTCGAGGATATGCAGGGGGCCATTGAAAAGGATCGCAAATTGCGAGCACAGCAACAGGCCAAACTGGCAGAGGAAACCAAGGCCAAGGGTCTTGCGTTTCGAACAGACTTTGCTGCCGGCAAGGATGTTAAGAAAACTCCCAGTGGGGTCCTCTATAAAGTGACCAAAAGTGGCAGTGGTGAGTTTCCAAAGCTGACGGACACCGTCACCGTGCATTACCGCGGCACTCTCATAGATGGCACCGAGTTTGACAGTTCCTACAAACGAGGCCAGCCGGCCACCTTCGCGCTCAACCGGGTTATCAAGGGCTGGCAGGAAGCCCTGCAGCTGATGCAGCCTGGGGCCAAGATTAACGTAGTGATCCCGCCTGAGCTGGCCTATGGAGACCAAGGAGCCGGACAGATGATTGCGCCGGGGTCCACCCTGATGTTCGAGATCGAATTACTTTCTATCAAGAAATAGGGACGTTATACGATTAGCAGCAGTTTCTGCCAGCAGTGGATTTTGCGACACACTGGATTCGCAAGTCCTCGCTGGCGAGGTCTGTTTCGTGATTGCTGCGAAATCCGCACTGTATCCGG
>CAYQAP010000031.1:0-11565 GCA_964415515.1 uncultured Gammaproteobacteria bacterium
GATGTGGTCAGTGAGGGCTTCGTGCAAGGACGAATTACCATCCCTGATGCTGCTCTCTCGGCACGGGTTTTTGAAGGCTGGCCTTGAGATGTTACGACCCATCCTGATCGGTGCTGGTGAACCAAGCAAAGGGATGGCATCGCCGGCCACTGTTCAGGGTGATGTACACGATATTGGCAAGAATCTGGAGTCGGTAGCACCCAAGCGCAACACCAGCCACCCGGTACAGTAGCACAGGATTCACCCATATGTACTGCGGAGGCTTACGATCGAGCGGATCAAAGTGTGGTGCGCAGACATTACCTACAGCTAATTCCACTATCCCTGTGCGTTGAGCGCGTTGTCAAGAGCCGTGACGATTTCATCCAGTTCCACCCTGCCTGCGATTAATGCCGGACTCAGTGTTAATGTGTTGTTGAATTCCCGAAAACAACGCGTCGTCCGACCAATAATAACCCCCTGTTGCTTACAATTGGCGACAATCTCCGCAGCCACACTCTCTTCCACGGGTAACTTGCTGTTTCGATCCAGAACCAACTCTAATCCCTGGAAAAAACCTTTGCCTCGTACATCACCGATAACTTTATATTTATCCTTGAGTTCGAACAGCCGTTCCATCAGGTATTCACCCATTTCAGTAACATTTTGCAGCAAGTTTTCCTGCTCAAGAATCCGCATATTTTCAAGCGCTGCGGCCGGGCCTGCCGTACAGCCACCGAAGGTGCTGATGTCACGAAAATACTGCATACGATCACCGGAGTCTGCCTTGAAGCAATCAAAAACTTTCTCCGTCGTTGCAGTACAGGAAATCGCCGCATAGCCACTGGCCACTCCTTTAGCCATGGTGACAATATCCGGGTGAACGTCATAATGCTGGTGCCCAAACCACTTTCCGGTTCGACCCAATCCACAGACTACTTCATCGAGATGCAGCAAGACATCATATTTTAAGCAAATCTGCTGAATCATGGGAAAATATTCAGGTACCGGTGGAATCACACCCCCCCCGGCGGTAATCGGCTCCAGTATCACACCGCCCACCGTATCAGGTCCTTCACGCAGGATGGTCTCTTCCAAGGCTTTCGCACAGTCGATTTCGCAGCTGCCATAAGTTTTGCCAAAAGGACAGCGATAACAGCAACAGTGAGGAAACTCAACAAACCCCTCCACAAATGGACCATACTGGTTTTTACGCTCGAATTGACCCGTAGAGCTAAGAGCAGCTATCGTGGTTCCGTGATAGTCACGATCTCGAAAAATAATTTTATGCTTCTTGCCATCGTTGTAGGTATGCGCAATCTGGCGGATAATTTTATAGGCTTTTTCATTTGCCTCTGAACCGGAATTGGAATAATAGACCCGATTCATACCCGGCAGTTTTTCAATTAGTTTTTCCGAAAACTGCGCTGCAGGCACGTTACCCACCGTGTTGGCAAAATAACACAGTTGAATCAGTTGATCATGGACCGCTTTGGCAATGCTTTCCCGTCCATAACCAACATTGACAGTCCACACTCCACCGGAAACGGCATCCAGATACTCTTTGCCATTGATGTCGGTGACACGCATTCCTTTTCCTTTAACAATCACCAAGGGATCATTGTCTTCAAAGGGTTTGTGTTGGGTCAGATGATGCCAGGCGTGCATTCGATCTGCACTGACAACCTGGGCCGCTTCGAATTTGTTGCTGGCAGATTTCATAGTTGCTCCCTTGAGTGGATGCGATAGGTCAGAAAAATATAGGGCTTGATGATCCTGGCATAGAACCAGTGATTCGTCATTTATGATGCCAGTGAAGCGTCCGCCCCAAGTGAATAAATGTTGTTGTCCTAGACCGATCCGTATAACCATATCAGCATAGCGGTGTCTTGGATAAACCGCCCAGGATGGTGGCCTCTTCACAGTCCATGGCAGAAAATCCATAGCCGGTGGAATGGCTGCACAAACCACTACATCCAGGATAATAGAGTATCATAGACCCGGAAGCTCACAATATGCCAGGACGATTAAAAAAGCTTATGTGGGATCAGCTGTTTCGGCTGTCCCCCGACAGGAAACTCGGCTTGCAACGCCAGCTTCGAGAAATGATTGTATCGGCTATTCTCGATGACAAAATTCCTCCTTGTACACCCCTTCCATCATCCAGGGAATTAGCCAGGCAACTGGGTGTGGCCAGAAATACCGTTGTGTTGGCCTATCAACAACTAATCGATGAAGGCTATCTTTTATCACGGGAACGTAGTGGCTATTTTGTGGATCAGACCATCCTTGCGGGTCGTGTGGGTAGACAAATAAAAACGATCTCACATTCATCGAGTCAGCCCAATTTTAGCAAACACATCAAATGCAAAATATCATTACAACGCAATATCGCCAAACCGGCAAACTGGGAAAAATTTACCTACCCTTTTATTTACGGACAGTCAGACCCAAAACTGTTTCCGATTGCAGATTGGCGTGAATGCTGTCGTCAATCACTGAGTGTGGCTGGCATTCAGCATGCTGCTCCGGATCATTTCGATGAAGATGATCCACAACTGGTACAACAGATTCAAAACCGGGTCTTGCCACGGCGAGGTGTGTGGGCGGATAAGAATGAAATCCTGGTTACCATGGGAGCACAACAGGCTTTGTACCTGTTGTCCTGTCTGCTGCTGACTAAAAACACCACGATCGGGATCGAGAATCCCGGCTATGTGGATGCCAGAAATATCTTTTTGCTCAACACTCAGCGAGTCCTGCCGCTACCAGTCGATCACAATGGACTTATCATCAGCCCAGATCTGCAACGCTGTCATTATGTGTATGTGACACCCAGCCATCAATATCCCACCACAGTCACCATGCCGATTGAGTACAGAAAAAGACTCCTTGAAGAAGCCGACAAACATGATATGTTATTGATCGAAGATGATTATGAGAGTGAAATCAACTATGAAGGGACTCCTTCTCCTGCACTCAAGAGCCTGGATGGAAACAATCGGGTTGTTTATATCGGCAGTCTGTCAAAAACACTGTCCCCAGGTCTTCGCCTCGGCTATATGGTCGGCCCGGAAGAATTAATCCGTGAAGCACGGGTGTTGCGAAGACTGATGATCCGGCATCCGCCGACCAATAATCAACGGGCGGTGGCATTGTTTCTTTCCATCGGACACTACGACTCACTGCTTCATCGACTTAGTCTGTCCTACCAGTCCAGGTGGCAAGCCATGGGTAAGGCACTTGACCAATATCTTCCTGATACCAGCAGTATTCCAACCTTTGGAGGCACTGCGTACTGGGTCAAAGGCCCTCGACAACTCGATGTCAGGGAGCTTCGGAAAAGAGCCGCAGAGCAGGGGATTCTGATTGAACCGGGTGATATCTATTTTATGGAGGAACCGGCACCAATGAACTATTTTCGGCTCGGCTACTCTTCAATTTCAACCGAAAGAATTACCGAAGGTATCCGCAAGCTGGCTGCATTGGTGCATCGGATGGTGTAACCTTTTTGAAAAAGTCACGAGTGAGTATGAAACCAGGCACACTGCAAACTGCGATGCTGACAACGCGAACGTAGCATGGTGTTGTTCATGAACAATGTGCTTACTTCACCTTATCGAGATTCCCCGGATCAAATACATTACCAAATGTCCCCCTGCCGGGGTTTTTTGCTTTCGATGCTGAGTCGCTCTGTGGTCCGGCCTTATCGAGATTCCCTGGATCAAAAACACTGCCAAAGCGGCCTCGACCTGGATTGGCTGTTTGTGGTACCTTCGATTTTTCCACTCCGAAGATATCCGGCCCCTTGAAGATTTTTTGTTGTTCTCTTAGCTGAATTTTCCTGCGAACTTCGGCAATCTTCTTCTGTTGTTCTATCTGTTTTGTCGCCCTGATTTCGGTCTTGCAGCTAGTTGGGTTATAAACCTGGGCAAACCAGATTGTGGAGAACCCCACCAGGGCCAATAGTGCCATGATGATTGTGGCAGGATTATTGCGTAGAAACCCAGGCAGCTTGAAACCGCCGCCGATCGCGGCAATCGGTGCCCCATTAGCGAGAGCCAATTGCTGGCGGCGTTTACGAATTTCATTCGGTAGGGCGAAGAAAACTGTCAGCGCGACAATGATGAATGCCAGTGCGGATATCGACGGATTGATGCCATAGCGCACTTTCTGTGCCAGCTCGATGGTCAATGTTGGAAATTTTCCAAACGTGAACGTGGTGGTATTGTAGTTCTCAAACGATGCCAGGAAAGCCAAAACTGCAGCGGACGCGATGGCAGGTTTCATAAACGGTAATAGAATTTTTTTAAAGGCCTGAACATTGGTGGCCCCCAGGTCCAGAGCAGCTTCGGTCAGCCCGGTATCAAAACGTTGCAAACGGGCCACAAAAACCAGCATGCAATAGGAAGCGATAAATGTTGACTGCCCAAGGATGGTAAGAAAGAGTCCATTATGCAGCAAACTGTCACTGCTAAATCCGAGCATGATGTTGATACGGTCCCAGAACACCAGGGTCGAGATACCAAGAACAACACCTGGGATCAGAATCGGAGCAATGACGATGGTGTAGTAGGTCGCACGCATCTTTGGCCAAATCTGGGTCAACATCAACGCGCCGGCAAGCCCCAGCATAACCGAAAGGGTCACGGTACCCGCACCGACAAACAAACTGTTCTTCAGACCATTGAGGATGCGTTCATCTTTTGAAAGCACATCAAACCATTCAAAGGTCAGGCATTCCCAGGGGGTAATTCTGGGAAATCCCGGTGAATTGAATGCGGTGATACTCATCACAATCAACGGGCCCAATAGATAACCGAAAAAAACCAGTAGATATAGCCACAGGGAGAATTTTCCCAGAGAAAAGTTGGAGAAGAAGCTGTCGCGCTTCATTTGCCAATGTCTCCCATTTTGACTTTAAAGGTGCGCATCAGCGACAGCACAATAATGATACAAGTCACCAGCAAAACGACGGCAAATGCTGCGCCCCGTGGCCAATTGCCCCCAGAGTTAAACCACTGATAAATTATCTGGGTAAACCAAAGGCTCGATGGCCCACCCAATATCTGCGGTGCGGCCAAAGCACCCGCCGAAAGCATAAAGACCATGGTGCAGCCCGAAGAGATGCCCGGTTTTGCATAGGGAATGACCACACGCCAATGAATGCGCCACCAAGGTGCTCCCATATCCCGTGCTGCTTCAACCTGATTTCGATCCAGACTTTCGATAACATTGTAGATAGGGAATATCATCAACAGAATATAGGCATAACCCAAACCGGCATAGAGTGCGATATTGGCCCGAATAAAGTCGATTGGCTGGGCAATGGCTCCAGTCGTCAGAAGTATTTCGTTGATTAGCCCGCTGTCACCGAAAATGATACGAAACGCGAAGGCTCGAAGAATTTCATTGACCCAATAGGGAATGATTAACAGCATAACCAACACCCGGGTGAAACCACTACCCTTGGTTTGCCCTAGATAATAGGCCAATGGATAGCATAACAGCAGGTCGAAAATGGTAACAAATATTGCTGCAGCCAGGGTGCGGACAAACACCCCAAGATCGACTACGTTGTAGGCACTGCCTGCACCCTTGGCACCGAACACCAGATACTTATAATGTTCAATGGTATAGGTATCTTTGGGCCCACCCATTTCCGGTGGTGGCAAATGATGACGAAATGAGAAATCGAGCATCGACAACTGCGGCAGAATAATTAACACCACCACCCAGAAAACCACCGCGACCAACAGGAAAGTCCCCAGGCCAGTGCCGTTACGGCGGTAGTAGTCCCTGAATATTTTCCCGATGCCCATGGTGCCCGCCTACTCGCTGGCCAATTCTCCAGCCGGCAAAACGACTGCCTGGTCTGGGGAATATTCAAGTGTTAGATTTTGCCCTTGCGCTGATTCCCGCTGTTGTCCAACATTGATCAACGACATCTTCAGTTCTTTACCTGCATCACCCTCCAGAAAAACATTGTAGCTCTGGCCTTCAAATTCCTCATGTCTTACTCTGGCAGCCAGGCGATTTTTTGCCTTACTGGTATCTGTGGCAATCCGAAAAGCCTCCGGACGAATAAATATCATCGCGTCATCACCAACCTTCAATGACCCCTGCACCGAACTTGCAACTCGGGCAACCAATTCGCCCGTGCGGTTAGTTGCGATCAGTGCCTGCTTGCCATCCAATAACGCGATTTTGCCCCGCATCACATTATTTTCGCCTACAAAAGAGGCTACAAACGCAGTGGCTGGGTCGTCATATATGGCTTGCCCCTCAGCAACCTGGTCTATTATTCCTGCCCGCATAACAGCGACCTGGTCAGACATGGTCAGGGCCTCACCCTGGTCATGAGTGATATAGATAAAGGTAATTCCGACACGCTGCTGAATTTCTCGCAATTCTGTGCGCATATGCTGACGCAGCTTCAAATCCAGTGCGGACAGTGGTTCGTCCAATAGTAGGACATCCGGTTGAGCACACAGCGCCCGGGCAATGGCCACCCGCTGCTTTTGACCACCAGACAGTTCCGATGGCAGTTTTTCGCCCTGATCCGACAAGGCGATCATTTCCAATAATTCGTCCGCTCGCTTGCGTCGTTCCGCCTTGCTGGCCCCCTTTACTTCCAATGAAAAGGTGATGTTCTCCCAGACTTTCATGAGTGGAAATAAGGCCAGATTCTGGAAGATCAGCGCGGTCGGTCGCTTATTGGGCCCAAACCCCGCCATGTCGTTGCCACCAATCATTATCCGACCCTGGCTGGGCTCGAGAAACCCGGAAACTGCGCGTAAAATGGTCGTTTTCCCACATCCAGAAGGGCCCAGAAAGGAGAAGAACTCTCCACCCTTGATATTTACATTGGCTTCACGAACCGCAACAAAATCTCCGAAACGAATCCAGACATCTTCCAGCGTAACTGCGACGCCTTTTTTCATGCATCTCTCCCGAGGACTGACAAAGAATGACTCTATATATTATAGCAACCTCTTCTCTTACAGAAGATGGTACAACGGACGGGTGATTATGATCTCTTTACCACACCTGCCTTGCTGCTTGCCGTGCAGTGGCCATGAAGCACCCATTATTATTTTGAAACACCTGATATTTTGAAACACCTGATAGCCGGGGCCTGCCATAGGCCCCGGCTAAGTACAACATTCTTCAGGCCCTACAAACTTCAGGCACTCTTGAATTTGTTCACAAACTCGGTGCGAACATCCATATACCAAGGTGCTTCAGCCGGCCATGGATTCAGGTTGGCCAGAGATTTGCCCGGGTAAGCATCAGAAAAGTTCTTCTTGTAGGCAGAGCCGGCGGACTTATCAGCACCCATTACAGGCGAGTTGTAGCCGTGAGAATCGATTGCCTTACCGGCATTTTTTGCTGTATAGGCAAACTTGATGAACTCGTAGACCGCATCCTCATTTTTCATACCAATGGGTAATGCCATGCCATCCACCCAAGCCATGGAGCCTTCCTTTGGTGCCTGATACATTACTGGCTCACCAGCAGTCTTTAGCGCCATGGGTGGGCCGTCCCAGGTTTGACCGACGACCACACCTTCGTTCATGAGGCCATTTTTCTGGGTGTCGGCATCATTCCAGAGTAGCTTGATATTTTTCTTGCGTGAAATCACCCATGCAGTGATTTTTGACCAGATCGGACGCATCTTTTCTTCCGACTCGTACGCTTTCCAGACATCGCCCGGATTCAGCTCACCGATAGTCTCCATGTACAGGCCAGCACCGAGCATCATGGAATGTGGGCGGCCCATGGTCTTCCCGGCATTGGCATCAGCCCAGACATCACCATAGCTGGGCGCATCACCAGAGGGTGCCCATTTGTCGGTACGCCAGGCAATACCTTCCGTACCCCAGATGTGTGGAATCCAGTGTGGGCCTTTACCCTTGAAATTCCACCCGGTTTCACCGATTTTGGCCATGGCTGGATTGACCTTGTCAATAGGAACACGTTTCATGTCATAGGGCTGGATCAGTTCAAGTGGTGCCCAGACCAGATTTTTGTTGTTGGTTGGGGAGATGATATCAAAACCCTGGCCTTTTGTGGCTTTCATCTTATTGACGATTTCTTCATTCGAGCCTATGCCGGTGTAGTTAATCGTAATTCCGGTTTCACTTTTGAAGTTGGCGATGAAATTTTTCGGCAGATAATCAGACCACATCAGGATATTGACTTCGCCTGAAGATGAAAATGCATCCTTGACAATCCAGGGACCTGTCGCGGCAACTACACCAGCGGTAACTGCACCCTTGATGACGTTGCGTCGACTGATCTCACTGCCTGTTGCCGTTTTTGAACCTACTTCAGTTTCACTCATAATAAAAACCTCCTGAGGTTGATGATCGTGGCCCCCTCCTGAAGAGCGAACCTGCTTGCTGACACTCGTGTGTGCCCGAGTACCGTTTAGAAAACTTCATACCGCCTGAGCGTGTAGTATGAAATGGATCACCCAGACGGGTCAAGCACCTGCAGCACCAATTTTCAGCGCCTATGATACCCTGAAATGTGACACTACCATGACACATGGTAGAGATCACACATCTAGTTCAACCGTAAATAGGGTCATGAGATAGATCCAGATCAGGTAATTCTATGGATCCAGAATTTACCATCAAACCGTTTTTTCTGAGTCACGCTGGTCAATACAGAACACCAGGTCGTTGTCTTTGACGGTAACAGAAACACTGCCTCCCTTGACCAGTCGGCCAAACAACAATTCATCAGCCAAGGCCCGTTTCAGGCGATCCTGGATCAACCTATCCATCGGCCTGGCTCCCATGGTGGCATCATGTCCTCTTGTTGCCAGCCATTCCCGTGCCGCGTCATCGACAGTGAAACTGACACGTTTTTCTACCAGTTGCTGTTCAAACTGCATTAGAAACTTGTCGACTACGTGCAGTACGGCGTCGTGATCCAGTGATTTGAAATGAACCATCGCATCCAGTCGATTGCGAAATTCCGGGGTAAAAGCCTTTCGAATCGCTTCACTATCATCGTGGCTGTGGTCCTGATCAATAAAACCGACAGAACTGCGAGAAGTCTCAGCAGCACCGGCATTGGATGTCATGATCAGAATAACATTGCGAAAATCCGCAGTGCGCCCATTATTATCGGTCAACTTGCCATAATCCATGACCTGCAGCAACAGATTAAATACGTCAGGATGGGCCTTCTCGGTTTCATCCAGCAGCAATACAGCATGAGGATGCTTGATCACAGCATCGGTCAGCAAACCACCCTGATCGAAACCGACATAGCCCGGTGGTGCACCAATCAAGCGTGACACTGCATGCCGCTCCATGTATTCAGACATATCAAAACGGATCAGTTCAATACCCAAAGTAAACGCCAATTGTCGACTGACTTCGGTCTTGCCGACTCCGGTAGGGCCGGAAAACAGAAAAGAGGCAATCGGCTTGTCGGGATTGCCCAATCCGGAGCGTGACATTTTGATTGCCGAGGACAGCACATTGATGGCTTCATCCTGCCCAAAGATCATACGCTTAAGAGAAGCATTAAGGCCTTTAAGGGAATTGACGTCTGAGCTCGAGACATTTCGCTCCGGAATTCGCACCATGCGGGCTACGATCCGTTCAATTTCCCGGATACCTACCTTACGTTGACGATCAGAACTGGCATGCAGCCGGGCATGTGCACCCGCCTCATCGATAATATCGATCGCCTTGTCCGGAAGAAAACGGTCACTGATGTATTTGTCGGCCAATTCCACCGCCGCGCGCAGTGCCGGCCGGGTATAGCGAACATTATGATGGGTTTCAAAACATGAGCGCAGACCTTCCAGGATCTTCACTGTTTCACCAACTTCAGGTTCTTCGATATCGATTTTCTGAAATCTTCGTGACAAAGCCCGATCCTTTTCAAAGATATTTCTATATTCCTTATACGTCGTAGAACCGATACATTTAATGCCGCCGGATGCCAAAAGCGGCTTGAGCAGGTTGGATGCATCCATGGCACCTCCAGAGATTGCTCCGGCACCAATAATGGTATGAATTTCATCGATAAACAGAACTGCATGAGGCTTTTTTTGCAGCTCACTCAATAAAGATTTGAGGCGCTGTTCAAAGTCTCCGCGGTATTTTGTCCCAGCCAGTAGAGCCCCCATATCCAGGGCGTATATAACCGTCCCCACCAGTGGCTCCGGTACCTTGCCTTCCTTGATTCGCAGCGCCAAACCTTCGGCGACGGCGGTTTTACCAACCCCCGCTTCACCGACATACAGTGGGTTATTTTTGCGTCGCCTGCAAAGGATTTGCTGGGTGCGCTCCAGTTCCTGTTCCCGGCCAATCAATGGATCAATGCGACCAGCCGCGGCTTCTGCCATCAGGTTGGTAGCATAGCGCTCCAAAGCGGTGGGTTTGTATTTCGGCTCAGGTGAATTATCGCCTTCCGACTCTGGTGGAGCGGGCAATTCGCCGCCTTCAACACCAACTTTTTCGACCCCATGGGCCAGGAAGTTGATGATATCAAACCGGCTGACGTCCTGTTCCTCGAGAAAAAAAACCGCAAATGATTCTTTTTCGCGAAAAATAGAAACCAGTATATTGGCCCCGGTGACCTCCCGGTGACCCGAGTTCTGCACGTGCTGGATGGCATATTGCAGCACCCGCTGGAAGCCATTTGCTGGCTGAGTGTCCTGTTTTTGGTCAGGCCGTAATACCGGTACGTACTGACCCAGAAAGCCATTCAAACGATTCCGCAGCAGAACAGTATCCCCACCGCAGGCACGCAGCACTCGCAATGCCACCGGATTGTCCAGCAGGGCAAACAACAGGTGCTCCACGGTGATAAATTCGTGGCGCTCCTGCCGTGCCAGGTGAATCGCCTGATTCAGCGTCTGCTCAAGGTCCTGTGACAGCACTTATTCAGGCTCCAAGATAGATTTCAGGGGATGCTTATGTTCGCCAGCCAGGTTTTGTACCTGTTTGACTTTCATTTCTGCGATTTCCAGTGGATAGACACCGCAAACAGCTTGGCCGCTGTTGTGCACAGACAACATCAACTGCACTGCCTCATCATACCCTTTAAAAAAGACCTGCTGCAAGACGTCGACGACAAACTCCATGGGGGTGTAGTCGTCATTCAACAACAACACCATATACAGCGTCGGCTTTTGCAAGGCCGGCTTCGCCTCCTGTACGGCCTGCTCGTGATGCTGCGCTATCTGCCTGTCTCTACTCATACCCTATCCTGAACGTTGATCTGGAAAACCATCAGAGCCCGTGGTTTTAAGTTTACAACCATGCAAGCTGTTACGAAACCATAGGGCGCTGTCACATGTATTGGCTGCAAAGCGACCAACCCAGTCCGATAAGCCGATTACAAGCAGCATAGTTTGAAGAGAGCGCTCAACGGCCTAGCCCCCGTGATTCGTGTGCTGTGTAAAAAATTCATACTACCTGAGGATATGGTGACACGCACGTGATTTGCAAGCACTGCAATAGCACAATACTGCACCGATACGTGCTAACCAGAAGTTGGCCGCGGAAAAATAGGCATATCACCTTTCCCATACAACCGTGTAATTGCCTTGGC
>CAYQAP010000031.1:11665-28539 GCA_964415515.1 uncultured Gammaproteobacteria bacterium
AGATTAAGCCACATATAAGCTTTTACCGAATCCTTAGCTACCCCATCACCGTGCTGCAGCAGCAAACCCAGTTGTCGCTGCGCTGCTGTATTGCCCCGTTTGGCCAGTAGACGAAAACCAATAAGGCTTTTCTTGATCCACAGGCTGGCCTTTTTTGGGTCTTTTTTGCCAAGCAAGCCCTGCGCATAAATCTGTGCCAGTTTTTGCATGGCCTTGGCCGAATCACGGCCGGCAGCAAGCAGATATTGCTGCTCAGCCAGGACAAACCATTCTTTATCTGTTCGTTGCAAGATTTTGTGCTTCACCTTCTTCGCTTCCTGACCCAGATAATAATAAGCGTCCCCATAACCCATCTTTCCACTATCCGCCAGTAACTGCAGTGCCACTTGACGTTGTTTGGCAGTGGCTTGTGCTCCCAAATCCAGCAGAGCCAGAAAATAGCCCGACTTGGCTATTTTATTAGTCCAGGCTTTTTGCAGCCACTGACGAGCCGCTTTTTTGTCGTATTGCAGGCTATTCACGCGCAAGAGGCTCAGCCCCAACCGCAGTTGTGCAGGGCCATAGCCCGAATTTGCAGCCTGGGTCAACCAGTTCAAGGCTTTCTCACGGTTTTGATCCAAGCCGGAGCCATCTCGATACAATTGGGAGAGCAACAGCTGTGCCGCGGCATGCCCCTGCAGTGCAGCACGTTTAGCCCAAACTGCCGCCCGCATCGGATTTTGTACCAGGCCACGACCCTGCAAGTACAGCTGGGCCACCTGATACTGGGCAGCCGGCCCCCCTTGCCGGGCTGCCTTGATAAACCAGGACAGGGCTGCCAGATCATTTTTTGGGATTCCAAGCCCGCGCAGATAGATCAATCCTGCTGCAAATTGCCCCTCGCTGCTGCCCGATTCACCAGCCCGTTTGTACCAATCCAATGACTGGGCAAGATCTTTGTCCATTCCTGTGCCCAGCGCAGCCAGTGTAGCCATTTTTAATTGGGCTTTAACAAAACCCCCTGTGGCTGCCTTCCTGTACCAGGCAATGGCTTTGGACAGGTCCTGTTTCACTCCACGTCCCATCTCAAACAGGGTCGCAAGAATATATTGGGCCGGATAATTGTTCTGCTCAGCCGATTGTAGCAACCACTGTGCAGCGATTTGGGCATCTGTGGCCACACCCCGACCCTGTAGGTACATTTTTCCCAGGTTGTATTGAGCTTCGGCATCCCCTTGCTGTGCAGATTTCTGATACCAATACAGGGCCTTGCTGTTATCCTGCTTGACCCCCTTGCCACGCTCATAGAGCACTGCCAGATTGAACTGGGCATCCTGGTCGGCTGATTTTGCGGCGTATTGTAACCAGCGCAGGCCTTGGTAAGGATCTTTTTCCGTGCCGATCCCATCCAGGTACATGGTCGATACATCATAGGCAGCCCGACTGTGACCACCCTTCGCGGCAGTTACCATCCAGCGAAATGCCAACCGCAAATCTTTGGGCAACCCTTGATTGCCGGACGCAAATTTTTTGCCAATACGAAACTGTGCTTCGGTATTTTTCTGGAATGCCGCTTTACGATACCACTCAGCAGCTGCCTTACTGTCCTTGGCCACCCCACGACCCTGATCAAGCGCTTCAGCATACGCCATCTGGCCTTCAACCAATCCGCTGGCGGCCAATTTTTGATACAGCTGGGCCCCCTTCTTGAAATTCTTCTTGACGCCTTGGCCGCTCATATACCGTTCTGCAAGACGCATCGCTGCCAGCATACTCCCTTGCTCCAGTGCCCGCTTGTACCAGTCCACAGCAATACGGTAATCCTGCAACACACCGCGACCGCGCATATACATATCACCGAGATAAACCTGGGCCAGTGAGTCTCCGGATCGTGAGGCCTTGATGAAATAATCCCTGGCTTTAACGTATTGCTGTTGTTGGAGTGCGCGTACTCCATCATACACACCGGCATCAGCCGGGCCTGCTGGCAATAAGGCCGGCAAGAAAGTAACTCCGCAAAATAATAAGATAGAGCGGACTGTTCTTAGCATTTCATGTTCCCGGAAAGCACGCTGACCTCGTATATGATCGAGATAAACCACCACAACCAGTATGTCGGCAACTTGGTGACGAGCTTGAGTGCAGATCGGAAATGAGCAGCTCTATGACGTATTGCCGCAGCCGTGGCCAGTGGCACCCATAACACAAAAGTGACGTTGAATGAGGCACTTTCCTGCCAGTTTTGGCTTAAGTGCTTTGCCACAAGGGCAGCGAGCAGGGGCTACGTTCTGGAAGTAGGATAAAGATTCACCCGCTCATCCACTTGAAGCCGGGCAAGAAAATTTGCCAGGAGGGATACATGACGTACCCTGGAAACAACAAACCCCCACAATACACAAAGCGTGAATGTGATCGCCAGCAGCAGGCTGGTGGTGTGGTCCACAGCAATCAGTGAAATGCCGGTTTTCATGATGTCCCTCTCTGATCGTAAAGATCCTCTCGGCGCAAGGGGAGTGGCGGTTTAGCATACAGGTGGCCGGCCAGTACCTGGTGAACCCCAACGCTGCCCTCATCGAAGTAGAAGGCACAGCCTGCCATGTACAAGCGCCACAAGCGGTACGTTACCGCACTGGAATGACGTATTGCTTCTTTACGTTGGGCTTCCAGCGCGGCTACCCAGTGCTGTAGCGTCAACGCGTAATGCCGGCGCAGGCCTTCGATATCCAGAGGCTCAAACCCGGCACGTTCCATGGCGTTGGTAACGTCACTGATGCGTGTCAGCTCACCATCGGGGAAGATGTAGCGGTTCATGAAACGGGTCAGGGGGGTGCGGTGCCATCGGGTATCACTGGTGATGCCGTGGTTGAGAAACAGGCCATCGGGCTTGAGCACCCGCTTGACGGTACCAAAATAGGTCGGGAAATTCTTTAACCCGACATGTTCAAACATGCCGACGCTGACCACACGGTCGTATTGCATGCCTTGCGGCAAATTGCGGTAATCGAGCAACTCGATACGAACCTGCTCTTCCAGACCCGCCGCAGACACCCGCTCTCGCGCCAGTTTCTGCTGTTCCCGGCTGAGAGTAATGCCATGCACCTTGACGCCATAATGTTGTGCAGCCCACAGTGCCAAGGCACCCCAGCCACAACCGATATCCAGCAGGGTCTGCCCTCGCTGCAGCCGCAGCTTGCGGCACAAGTACTCGAGCTTGTCTTGCTGCGCCTGGGCCAGGGACTGATTGGTCTCTGCAAAATAGGCGCAAGAATACACCATCTCCGGATCAAGCCAGAGCCGGTAAAATTCATTGCTGACATCGTAATGATGCGCGATACTGGCCTGTGAGTTGCGTCGTGCCGCCCGCTGTGCACGCCAGCTTCGGGTGGAGGTATGCTGTGACAATCCGGGTAAGCGCAGGGCCTGACGGAACAACTGCAGACGATCGCTGAAGGACAAATGCAGGCCGTCCAGATGCGATTTAAGGCTGAACAAGGCTTTCAGATCGCCTTCCACTTCAATAGCGCCGATCAAATAGGACTCCACAATTCGCAGCGCATCGCGGTGCACAATCAAGTCACGTAATGCGCCAGGCTCTTTAAAAACGAGAGTGCATGGTGCATCGAACACACCGTGTGCAAGCGAGCCATCCCAAAGTCGGATTGCAATGACACCCCGATACTCGGCAAAAATTTTTGAGATGATTACGCCGCCGATTTTGCGCAAACTGTCTTTGGGCGTAGTGACTGTGGACCCTGTGAGGGCAATACCCCGAAATGATTCGAATTTCTGATCTTTGTATGCCATTTCATTGCCTCCTTTCATACGACCAAAAAAGAGATTTTTGATTGCTATTGACAATATTACAACTTATGTGTTAAGCACAGGTCAAGTTTTTCTTGTGATTTTGCACAATATCCTTCATGCAACGCAGTTGCAGAAGCCATCTACCTGACGCGGAGGGGCTTTTGTTAGGAGGTGCTATTCCAATCCCCGTACTGTTTGGCCTTTGCATGCCGGTAATGGCGCACAGCCACGCTGAACTTTTCCGCCGTCCTTACAAAGGAACGGGGCGTCACTACACCAAGAGAGGGAGAAGTGACACCCCGGTGCTATCAAGTCTTAGACGATCTGTTGTCCTTGATCAGCTATGTGCGCATTGATTCTTCCATGTATTATCAATTGGTTATGACAGTATGCATGAGACGATCAGAGATAGCTCATATTTACCTTCACTGATCCAATGGCACCATCATTCGGCAAACACCTGCAGTCTCCGTTGCTGGTTTCGGCACGACTCTATCGAACCATGACTATTTTATCGAGTGTGGTTGGATCGGCATTGACCGCCAACAGCCCGGGAGGTTACATTTGACACTATCTATTTCCCCTCATAACTGCACGAATCGTGATCACAACCAGGATGATCGAAAAAATATACATTAGCGCCGAAGACTTGCTCTGTGATGCCTATCGCCTCGCTGCCACGATCATGCAAAGCGGTTTTCAACCGGATTTCATCATCGGTGTTTGGCGCGGGGGCACTCCGGTCGGCGTGGCAGTTCAGGAATTACTCGATTATTTTGGGATCAAAACAGACCACATTGCGATTAGAACCGCCTCGTATACCGGCATTGGAGAACGCACGAATGAGGTTCAGGTGTTTGGCCTTAAGTACCTCATCCGCAATATCAACGCTGAAAACAGCCTGCTGATTGTGGATGATGTGTTCGACACCGGCAAAAGTATCGCGGCAATTATCTATGAGCTGAAAAGTCGCTCCCGGCGTAATACACCGCATGCTATTCGGGTCGCCACCCCCTGGTTTAAACCGGGCAATAATCTGACCGAACGCAAACCCGATTACTATCTCCATGAAACCGACAAATGGCTGGTTTTTCCACACGAACTTGATGGCCTCAGCAAAGAGGAAGTTATTGCGAACAAATCGCCTTGCCTGAAAGAGCTCTTTCGATCCCTGGATGCTGCCGGCATTCACCCGGTGACGAATGACTGAAGCCCAGGTGCTCCTGCAGCTCACCGGAATTACTAAATCATTTCCCGGTTGCATCGCCAATGACAAAATTGATCTGTGCGTCAGTCAAGGTGAAATTCACGGACTGATCGGGGAAAACGGCGCCGGTAAAAGCACTCTGGTAAAAATTATCTATGGTGTCTTACAGGCTGATGCCGGTACGCTATCCTGGCTGGGTAAGAATCTGAACATCCCCTCACCCGCTGCGGCCAGGGCGATGGGCATCGGCATGGTATTTCAGCATTTCTCGCTTTTCGAGGCCCTCACCGTAGTCGAGAACATCACTCTGGGCCTGAATCGGGAAGAAACCAGGGATCAACAACAGCTCAGCCGACGGGTCAGCAAAGTTGCCCAGCGATACGGGCTACCGATCGATCCATCGCGTACAATTCATGATCTGTCTGTCGGGGAAAGACAGCGCGTGGAGATTATCCGCTGTTTGCTGCAACAACCGAAACTGCTGATTATGGATGAGCCTACCTCGGTGTTAACTCCGCAGGAAACCAAACAGCTATTTGTCACCCTGCGCCAACTCGCCGCCGAAAGCTGCTCGATTCTGTACATTTCACACAAGTTGCAGGAAATCACCGACCTCTGTCACAGTGCCACTATTCTTCGACAGGGACGTATGGTAAGCCGATTAATACCGAAGCAGGAGTCGGTCGAGAGTATGGCCAAAGCCATGATTGGCGAAGAAATCACGCAAACCAGCAAACCTGCCCGCAACACCCCTGTGGGAGCCTGTCAATTGCTCTTGAAGGGACTCGACCTGCCTGCTCCTGCGGGTATTGGAGTCAGTTTGCATGCCATAGATTTGCGCGTATGCAGTGGAGAAATTGTTGGTATTGCCGGACTGGCCGGCAATGGCCAAGATGAATTATTGGCTGCTATCAGCGGAGAAACTCAACTGCAGACCGTCGACACCATTACTTTATTGGAACAGTCCGTTGACAAGCAACCACCAGACGCGCGCCGTCAACTCGGCCTTTGCGTCGTCCCGGAACAAAGGCTGGGTCATGCCACCGTGCCGATCATGAGCCTGTCGGAGAACACGGTGCTCAGTGGATACCAGCGTTTTGATTTGTTGCGTCACACACTGATTGATTATGCTCGGGCGGCAACCATTACCGGCACGATTTGTCAGCGCTTTGATGTGCGCTGCCAGGGCAATGCTGCACAGGCCTCCAGCCTGTCCGGGGGAAACTTGCAAAAATATATTGTCGGTCGCGAAGTTTCACAGCATCCACGGGTGCTGGTTGTGGCCCAACCGACCTGGGGTGTGGATACCGGAGCCCAAGCCATCATTCACCAGGCCCTGCTGGATCTGGCAGCCAACGGTGTTGCCGTATTGATTATCTCTCAGGATCTTGAGGAAATTATGACCTTGTGCGACCGGGTTGCGGTCATGGCTGAAGGTTGGCTGTCAGAACCATATGCCGTCGAGCAAATCAGCCCTGAACAATTGGGTATGCTGATGTCTGGTCACGCCGACGCTACCCGGGCAGTTGCCAATGCTTAGACTGGAGCCACGGCAACAGGCCTCCCAACATATGGCGCTCCTGGCCCCGCTCCTGGCCATCATCTTGACCTTGATCGCAGGCGCTTTTCTGTTCTCGGCCTGGGGCGCCAATCCACTCACCGCGATGTATACATTTTTCATCGAACCGGTAAACTCCATTTACGGTTTTACCGAGTTATTACTGAAAGCAACCCCGCTGGTGCTCAGCGGTATCGGCCTGGCCGTATGTTTTCGGGCCAATATCTGGAACATCGGTGCCGAAGGTCAGCTCACGGCCGGGGCCCTGCTGGGTGGTGGACTCGCCCTCTGGTTGCATGACAGCGACAACATACTGTTACTGCCAGCCATGCTGCTATTGGGAATTCTGGGTGGCATGGCATGGGCAGGCATTGTTGCCTGGCTCAAAACCCGCTTCAATACCAATGAAATACTTTCCAGTTTAATGCTGACCTATGTCGCCACCTTGCTGTTGTCTTTCCTGGTACACGGGCCCTGGCGGGATCCGGCAGGCTTCAACTTTCCGCAGACACGGATGTTCCAGGAAGCGGCGACATTACCGATACTGATCCAGGGAACACGTCTGCATATCGGTACTCTGCTGGCTCCCATTGCGGTATTGGTGGTCTGGCTGCTGCAAAGCCGTGGTTTTCTTGGCTTTCAACTCAAAGTCTTGGGCAGCGCTCCAAAAGCTGCGGATTACGCTGGCTTTCGGCACAAACGCCTGACCTGGTATACCCTGCTGATTAGCGGAGGGTTGGCTGGATTGACTGGGATTATGGAGGTCGCCGGACCCATTGGACAGCTGATGCCGGTGATCTCACCCGGTTATGGTTTCACCGCCATCATTGTCGCCTTTGTTGGGCGCCTGCATCCACTCGGCGTGCTACTGGCCGGTCTGCTTCTGGCCCTGACCTTCCTCGGTGCAGAAAATGCGCAGATCAGTCTCGGTCTACCATTGGCGGTCACCGGGGTATTCCAGGGTATGCTGCTGTTTTTTCTACTCGCCTGCGAAGTGCTGATTCGATTCAGTATCGTGTCATCCCGCAGCCCGCAACCGGAGCAACCACAATGAGTGGTGATTCACCGATGTGGGTACAGGTTTCCCTGACCATTCTGGCAGCTTCTATTCCATTGTTACTGGCAGGCTTGGGGGAGTTAATCACGGAAAAATCCGGCGTACTCAATCTGGGTATTGAAGGCATGATGCTGGCTGGGGCCATCACCGGATTTGCTTTCATGGCCAAAACCGGCAGTGCCGTGATTGCAGTCAGCGCGGCAGCCGCTGCCGGCATGGCGATGTCCCTGCTCTTTGCTTTCCTGGCTTTGACCTTATTGTCCAATCAGGTGGCTACCGGCCTGGCTTTAACCTTGTTTGGTATCGGCCTCAGTGCCCTGCTGGGTAAGCCATTCGTGGGCGCGGCGATTCCCGCGTTGCCCAAGTTGTCCATCCCCGGCCTTTCTGACCTGCCGATTGTAGGACCGCTGTTGTTTCATCATGATTTCCTGGTCTATTTCGCCTTGTTGTCAGTCCCTGCTGCCGCTTATTTTCTATTACGAACTCGCTCCGGACTGATTCTTCGCGCCGTCGGCGAATCCCATGATGCCGCCCACGCGCTAGGCTATCCGGTGATCCGTATCCGCTACATGGCGGTTCTCTATGGTGGTGCCATGTCCGGTCTGGCTGGGGCTTTTCTGTCCTTGTCCTATACCCCGATGTGGGCTGAAAACATGACAGCAGGTCGTGGCTGGATTGCGCTGGCACTGGTTGTATTCGCGACTTGGCGGACCGGCCGACTACTACTGGGCGCGTTACTGTTCGGTGTGGTGTCTATCCTGGAACTGCATGCCCAGGCCTTGGGAATTCAGATTCCCTCACAGCTGCTGTCCATGCTACCCTATCTGGCGACTATCGCCGTGCTGACCCTGATCTCAGCCGACAGCACACGTATTCGTTTGCTGACGCCCGCGTGTATCGGCAAATCTTTTTATCCACCCAGCTAATGCTTCTTTAATGAGGCAATCACACCAACGGAGAGTCAAGTAATGCAACACCTTAAATACTTATTCAGTGGGCTGCTGGCTGCAGCACTGGCCTTGTCCGGCTCCATGACGAATGCTGCTGAAATCAAGGCTGGTTATATTCTCGTCGGCCCGGTAGGAGATCACGGCTGGTCCTACCAGCATGACCAGGGCCGCCAGGCCATGGCCAAAAATCTTGGCATCAAAACCACAGTTGTGGAAAGCGTCAAGGAAGGTGCCGATGCCGAGCGGGTGATTCGCAAACTCGCGACCAGTGGTTATAACATCATTTTTACGACTTCCTTCGGGTACATGAACTCGACTTTGAAAGTGGCCAAACAGTTCCCGAAAGTGAAATTCGAGCATGCCACAGGCTACAAACGATCCGCCAATACCAGCACCTATGGTGCGCGCTTTTATGAAGGCAGATACATTGCTGGAATTCTCGCCGGCCGTATGACAAAGAGCAACATCATCGGTTATATCGCGTCCTTCCCGATTCCGGAAGTGGTGCGTGGTATCGACTCCTTTACCATTGCGCTGCGCAAGGTCAATCCCAAGGCTACCGTCAAAGTGGTATGGGTCAACTCCTGGTACGATCCCGGCAAAGAATCCGATGCCGCAAAAACCCTGATCGATCAAGGTGTCGATGTATTGCTGCAGCACACTGACTCTGCTGCTCCTTTACAAACCGCTGAAAGCCGCGGAGTTTGGGGTGTAGGCCAAGCTTCAGATATGTCGAAATTCGCCCCCAAGGCACAACTCACTGCAATCGTCGACAACTGGGGTGGCTATTATACCCAGCGAGTCAAGGCGGTCATGGATGGCACCTGGAAGTCGAGTGACACATGGGGTGGTCTTAAGTCCGGCATGGTTAAACTGGCTCCTTACAACAAGGCCATCCCTGCCGATGTCGTTGCCGAAGCTGAAACCGCACGAAAAGCGATTATCTCCGGTGAATTGCATCCTTTTCAGGGCCCGATCAAGGATCAGAGCGGCAAGGTGGTGGTTGCTGCGGGTGAAACCATGTCGGACCAAAAGCTTCTGGGCCTGAATTTCTATGTGCAGGGGGTGCAAGGTTCGCTGCCAAAATAATCTGACCATAGCGCTATCGTCTCAACAGCTGTACCCGTTCAAACCATAGTGACGGGTAGATCTGGCGGCGCTTTCGAAGTGGTTGGCCATTCATGTCCGACGAAACGAGGAAGGCGCTGCCAAATCTGCACTTAGGAGCCACTGCAGTGTAAACGGGGTTACTATCACGATAACACGGCTCCAGAAAACTCAAATCATGATCCGGTTTCTGCTCAACGACACACCGGTAGCAATCAAGGGTCTGCCGCCTGATCTAAGCTTGTTGCAGTATCTGCGCGAACAGGCCCGGCTCACCGGCAGCAAGGAGGGTTGTGCTTCCGGTGACTGCGGTGCCTGCACAGTTGTCATCGGCGAAGTCATTGATGAGAAACTGGAGTACCGAACCTGCAATGCCTGCATCACCCTGCTCGGTGCGATGCAAGGCAAACATATCATTACTGTAGAAGGACTGGGCAAACTGGATGACTTGCATTTCGTTCAGCAAGCGATGGTCGATCAGCACGCTTCACAGTGCGGTTTTTGTACCCCGGGCATTGTCATGTCCCTCTATGCTCTACAACGCAACGAACCGAAGGCCAACCAGCAACAGATCGAGCAGGCCCTGGCTGGTAATCTGTGCCGCTGTACCGGCTACCGACCCATCCTGCAAGCGGCTCGTAACCTGCTGGCCCACCTGGCCGATGCCGCTCAGGAACCCAATACCAAAGAACAACAGCAAAAAGTCGTCAGGCGACTCAAAGCGATGCTGTCGCTCTCCCGGGATGAATTGGCGCAACAAGGCCGATATTTTTTTGTCCCTACCAGCATTGGCGAACTCGCCACGCTGATCCAACACCATCCACTTGCCCGGTTACTCGCAGGCGGTACCGATTTGGCACTGGAAGTGACCCAGCAGTATAAAACTCTCAAACGAATCATTTATCTTGGTGCCGTCGAGGAGATGCGGGTTCTTGAAGAGCGAGCGGACTGCTTGTTTATTGGTGCTGCGGTGAGTTATACCCGCGCACTCCCGGCCATCCGCACTCTCTACCCAGCCTTCTCCCGAGTCATTGAGCGCCTGGGTGCCCTGCAAATCCGTAATCAAGGCACCCTGGGTGGCAACATCGCCAATGCATCACCGATCGGTGATACTGCACCGGCATTGCTCGCCTTGCAGGGCCGGCTCATTTTGAGTAACGGCAAGCAGCAGCGGACATTGCGCATTGCAGATTTTTTTATCGGCTATCGCAAAACTGCGCTACAGCCTGGGGAATTCATTGTCGCCATAGAACTTCCCAAACCCGAAAAAAATAGCCAATTTTTCATGTACAAGGTATCGAAGCGTTTTGAAGATGATATTTCCGCGGTCAGTATCGCCATTTCGATTCGACTTGAAGAGCAGCAGGTCCGTGAACTTCATATTGCCTGCGGAGGCATGGCCGCAACCCCCATGCTGGCAGTGCACACGATTCAGGCACTCCACGGTGAACCCTGGAATGAAGCCAGCATTAAAAAAGCCCAAGTGGCACTGGCTACAGATTTCAGGCCTTTAAGCGACGTTCGGGCCAGTGCGGCCTATCGCCTGAAAGTGGCGCAGAACCTGCTCCGGCGTTGCTATATCGAATCCACCAGTACCATAGCTGTACAGGTTATCGCCAATGTCTGAGGCAAACGATCTGCCAACCATGGCCAGCACCGGACAACCGCGTGTCCATGACAGCGCGCGTATGCATGTCACCGGACAGGCCAGGTATGTTGATGACCTGCCGCAACCGGCCAATTTACTGCATGCTGCCGTCGGCTGCAGTGGCATCGCCTGCGGCAGCATTGTGGAAATGGATCTCACGGCGGTTGAGCAGGCAGATGGCGTCATCGCCGTCATCACCGCACAGGATATTCCGGGTCTGCTTGATATCGGCCCGGTATTCCCCGGTGACCCGCTCCTGACTTCCAGAAATATTGAGTTTCATGGTCAGGCTATTTTTGCCGTGGCGGCTACTTCTATGGACCAGGCCCGACAGGCGGTGCGCCTGGCAAAAATAAAGTACCAGATCGGTGAACCGATCTTGAGCATCACGCAAGCACTGGCCGCTCGAGACTTCGTCAGACCCCCCCATTTCCAGCAGTGTGGTGATCCGCAAGTGGCTATTGCCCAGGCACCCCAACAGCTGACGGGCCAATTACAGATCGGTGGTCAGGAGCATTTTTATCTGGAGGGGCAAATCAGTTTGGCTATTCTCGCTGAAGACGGTGGCTTGCTCATCCATACCTCCAGCCAGCACCCGAGTGAAGTACAAAAACTGATCGCCCGGGTGCTTGGAATACCTTGCAACCGGGTCACCGTCGAAGTACGGCGCATGGGCGGCGCCTTTGGCGGCAAGGAAACCCAGGCTGCTCAATGGGCCTGCCTGGCGGCGGTGCTGGCAGTACGTACAGCCCAACCGGTCAAGCTGCGCCTGCCCCGCATGGATGACATGAAAATGACCGGCAAGCGGCATGATTTTCAGGGTCGCTATGAGGTTGGTTTCGACGACCGAGGCCAGCTACAGGGTGTAGAAATTGCCCTGAGTGCCCGCTGCGGTTACTCGCCCGATTTGTCCGACGCCATTGTCGACCGTGCCATGTTTCATGCTGACAATGCGTATTATCTGCCAGCAGCTCGGGTCGCCGGCTATCGATGCCGCACCAATATGGTTTCCAATACCGCTTTCCGGGGGTTTGGTGGCCCTCAGGGGATGTTGGTTATCGAAGCGGTCATGGACGACATTGCCCGCCAACTGGGCAAAGATCCGCTGGATATCCGCAAAGCCAATCTGTACCAACCCGGCGACAGGGATACCACCCATTATGGTCAGAAAATTGAGCAGCATGTACTGCCGCGTTTACTAGCCGAACTCGAACATAGCAGTGATTATCGAACCAGGCGCCAGCAGATTACGGCATTCAACCGGCAAAGCCCGATACTGAAAAAGGGCCTGGCCCTGACCCCGGTCAAGTTCGGGATCTCCTTTACCGTGGCGCATTTAAATCAGGCCGGGGCGCTGCTGCATATCTACACCGACGGCAGTATTTTGCTCAATCACGGTGGCACCGAAATGGGCCAGGGTGTTTTCACCAAGGTCGCGCAAGTGGTCGCCGAGGTTTTTCAGGTTCATCCCGACACCATTCAGGTCAGCGCCACCCGTACCGACAAAGTACCCAACACCTCGCCGACCGCTGCCTCCAGCGGTTCGGATTTAAACGGTCAAGCCGCCTTCGCAGCCGCCACCACCCTGCGACAGCGGCTGGTTGATTTCCTGGTTCAAACCTATTCTGTTCCCCCTGAACAAGTAATTTTTCAAGCCGGGCGGGTAACCATTGGCGACCACGATTGGTCTTTTGCCGAGTTGGTCAATGCTGCCTATCTGGCCCGGGTTTCTCTATCGACCACCGGCTTTTACAAAACCCCGAAAATTCATTACGACCGCCAGAAAGGTCAGGGCCGACCCTTTTATTACTTCGCCAACGGTGCCGCCGTCGCCGAAGTGATCATCGATACCCTGACCGGCGAATACCGGGTCAGCCGAGTTGATATCCTGCACGATGTGGGCAACAGCATCAATCCGGCTCTCGACATTGGCCAGATCGAAGGCGGCTTCATCCAGGGCATGGGTTGGCTGACCACGGAAGAACTGTGCTGGAGTGACGATGGCGAATTATTGAGCAACAACCCTGCGACCTACAAAATTCCCACCATCGGCGATACTCCGGCTGATTTTCGCGTTCAACTGCTGCAAAATAGCGCCAATCAGGAGGCCAGCATCTACCACTCCAAAGCAGTAGGTGAACCACCGTTAATGCTGGCGATATCCGTGTGGTCTGCCCTGCGTGATGCCATTAGTAGTCTCTCCGACTATCGTTATAGTCCACGGCTGGATACCCCGGCAACTCCGGAACGGGTATTCTGGGCCATCGAAGCCCTGCAACAACAATGTCGGCAGCAGCGGTAAACACTTCCTGGTCCCAGGCTCTGGCGCAACTCCAGCAGTCGGCCACACCGCATGTGCTGATCACCGTGCTAGGCACTCATGGCTCGACACCGCGCAATGCCGGCACCAAGATGGTGGTCTGCCGGGAACAAAGCTTTGATACCATCGGTGGTGGCAATCTCGAATTCCAGGCCATTCGACGGGCCCATCGCATGCTCGAGGCACCCGGCCCTGCACAAGTGCTGGAGCAGGTGCTACTCGGTGCCGACCTCGGGCAGTGCTGTGGTGGTTCCATCAGCCTGTTGTTCGAGCGCCTGGCCTGTGCACGAGTCTCCGTGGCCCTGTTCGGTGCCGGTCATGTCGGCCAGGCACTGATACCGATACTGGCCGGACTGCCGATCCAGCTGTACTGGGTCGATGAGCGGGCAGCGCTGCTACAGCATCACCCGCTAGCCACGATCACCCGTATCAGCCAATCCCCGGTTAGTTGGCTGCAGCAGCTTCCTCCGGGGGTGTTCTACCTGGTCATGACCCACTCCCACAGCCTGGATCTGGAGATCGTCGAGGCGATCCTGCAACGGAGTGACGCTGGCTTTTTGGGTTTGATCGGCTCTCTCACCAAAGCCCGGCGTTTCCGCCTGCAGCTGCGACAAAAAGGCTATACCCCCGAACAGATCGAAACCCTGCAATCGCCCTTGGGTCTGGCCGAAATCCCTGGAAAAACGCCCGCAGAAATTGCTGTCTCGATCGCCGCCCAGGTGATTGCCTGCTATCAACAGCAATCAAGTGATGTGGCACAGACCGGCCTGGATTGGGCCGAGCTCAAATCCTTACACCTTGGAGACAAATCCAGCTGATGTCGAACCGTACCGCGATACGCAGCCAGCGGGTTGTGACGCCGCAGGGGCCGGAACCGGCCTGTGTGATCATCGCCGATGGCCGGATCGAACAACTGCTGAATTACCATAGCCCGCCGGGCTGCCCACTCGAGGACTGTGGTGATATGGTATTACTGCCCGGACTGATTGACAGCCATGTGCACATCAATGAACCGGGTCGCACCGATTGGGAAGGCTTTACCAGTGCCACACAAGCCGCCGCCGCCGGCGGCATTACCACCCTGATCGACATGCCGTTAAACTGCATCCCGGTGACGACCAGCGCAGCAGCCCTGGAAACCAAATTGGCGGCCCTGGACGGCAAACTGCAGGTCGATTGCGGATTCTGGGGCGGAGCCACGGCAGACAATGCCGAATCTCTCGAGGCCTTGCTGCAAGCCGGTGTTTTCGGCACCAAGTCCTTTACCATTGATTCCGGTATTGCTGAATTCAGTGCCGTAGATGCTGATCAGCTGTTAACCAGTATGCGGACACTGGCTCGCTTCAAGCTGCCCTGTCTGGTGCATGCCGAGCTGGACAACGGACAGGCCGACACCACACCCATCGGCCGCAGCTATCCCGGTTTCCTGCGTTCCCGCCCGCCCAGCTGGGAAAATGATGCCATCACTTTGGTGATTCGTTGTATGCAGACACTGCACGCCGAAGGGCTGGATCCGAAGGCGCATATTGTGCATCTTTCCTCGGCCCAGGCCTTGGACAGCATCCGCGAGGCTCGCCACCAGGGCCTGCAGCTGAGCGTGGAAACCTGTCCCCATTATCTGACCCTGGCAGCGGAAGCCATTGACGATGGCAAGCCTCTGTACAAATGTTGTCCACCGATTCGGGAACAAGCCAATCAGGAGCAACTCTGGCAGGCCATACTGGATGGCGATATCGATTGCATTGTGTCCGATCACTCGCCCTGCACCCCGGCACTCAAAGCGCTGGAAACAGGGGATCTTGGCCAAGCCTGGGGCGGCATCAGTGCCCTTCAGTTCGGGTTACCCCTGATCTGGACCGAAGGCAGGACACGAGGACTCAACTACTCCGATATCGCCCGTTTGATGAGTCACACAGCTGCTGGTTTTCTCGGCCTGGATGACCGCAAAGGCCGAATTGCTTCCGGCATGGCCGCCGACCTGTGCCTGTTTGATGACCACGAACCTCACACCATTACCACCGCCATGATTGCCCATCGCCATAAAATCAGCCCTTATGTCGGCAAACAGGTTGCCGGCCGAGTGCAAAAAACCTGGCTGCGGGGAAAACTGGTTTATGATCAGGGCCAGTTTCCCGGGCCAACCCGAGGGCAGATTCTGCGCCAAACAACACGGCTCTGACCCCCTCGTCCCACCCCACCATACTCCCTATCCCAGGCAACCCCATGACCTCCGAAGAAACCACCCACCCCACGGCCTCTGCAGCGTTTTCTAGCTCCACATACATCGATCTGCTCAGCAGCAAATACGGTGGTCAGGCACTGGCCTGTAGTGATGATTTTTTTGCCAGCAAGGACAATCTTGTCAAATCGCAACCACCGGTGTTTATTGACGGCAAATTCACCGAAAATGGCAAATGGATGGATGGATGGGAATCACGCCGCCGTCGTGGCCCGGGCCATGATTGGTGTCTGCTGCGGCTGGGTCTGGCCGGGATTATTCGTGCTGTAACGGTCGATACGACCCATTTTCGCGGCAATGCCCCGGCCTCTGTATCCATCGATGCCTGCAACACGCAAGGAGAAGTCGATACCAACAGTCCGTGGCAGCAAATCCTCGCAGACAGCCCGGTGGCAGCGAACACTGAAAACCTCTTGCCGATCACTTCCACACAACGCTGGACGCATCTGCGCCTGCATATTTATCCCGATGGTGGAGTGGCACGCCTGCGGGCCTGGGGAGAAGTTACTCTCGACCGGTCACAACTCCTGCCCGGTGAATTGATTGACCTGGCGGCCAGCAGTCATGGCGGCCGGAGTATTGCTTGTAGCGATATGTTTTTCGGCTCCATGCACAATCTGCTGGCCCCGGGCCGTGGCCAGGATATGGGTGATGGCTGGGAAACCCGACGACGTCGTGGCCCCGGTCATGACTGGGTGATCGTCCAGCTTGGTGCCGCAGCTCCTATCCGGCGTATCGAAGTCGATACCCATCACTTCAAGGGCAACTATCCTGAATCCTGCAGCATCGAAGGTATTCTGAGCGAAGCCACGGACCTGCAGGCGCCGGATCTACTATGGACGCCGCTATTGGCCAACACCCACCTCCAGCCGGACCGGATTCACCGTTTCCAAGAGCAAATTCTGGACCCGGAAGGGCGCTACCGCCATATTCGCCTGAAGATCTTTCCCGACGGCGGCATCAGTCGCCTGCGCATCTACGGCCACCCGGCATTTGACCATGACG
>CAYQAP010000032.1:0-5090 GCA_964415515.1 uncultured Gammaproteobacteria bacterium
ATGTGTTGCATATTTTTCAGTATCGTAATAGATTTTACGAAATTTTTCCATGCGACAGTCAGGACCATCTGAGGATGACTCAAAATAGCTTGAAAAAAGGAGTTTCTCAGACAATGTCTTCCATGTACCTTATCAGGTGTCAACAATCAGGAGAGCACACATGAACCCAGCTGATGTGAAAACCCCGGATGATGCCAAGGCAATTATTCGTCAACGCAACCTTGAATATATCAAGGTTGGCATCTTTGATATTGACGGAATAATGCGTGGTAAGTATATGTCTTGCGACAAGTTTTTTTCCGCCCTTGATAACGGATTTGGATTTTGTGATGTGGTACTGGGCTGGGACTGCAATGATCAACTGTACGATAATGTCACCTATACCGGCTGGCATACTGGTTACGGCGATTCCAAGGTACGGATTATTATTGACAGTTGCCGGGAAATTCCATTCGAGAATGGGATGTTGCTTTTTCTGGGCGAGTTTGTTGAGCGCGCGGAAGCTATTTGCCCACGGGGACTGCTACGCAGAATTCTCCGGCGTGCCGATGACATGGGTTTTTCAGCAACCGCAGCCTGCGAGTTTGAATTTTTCGTATTCGAAGAAACCCCGGACACGGTTCGAGAAAAACACTTTCACAACCTCAAGACGATTACTCCAGGGCATTTCGGCTATTCCCTGTTGCGCAGTTCTGTATATGCTGAGTTCTACCAGGATCTGCTGGATACTTGCAGCACCATGGGGTTTCCGATCGAAGGTTTGCACACCGAAACCGGTCCTGGGGTGCTGGAGGCTGCCATCGCCTACTCCGAAGCACTGGCAGCTGCCGACCGGGCTGCCTTATTCAAAACCTATACCAAAATTTTGGCTCAGCGTCAGGGATGGATGGCGACATTCATGGCCAAATGGTCGCCTGACTGGCCCGGACAGAGCGGTCATATTCATCTCGCCCTACAGCAACACGATGGTAGCGCAGTATTCTACGATGCCAGCAAACCCGACAACATGAGCGATACCATGCGCTGGTTTATCGGCGGCCAGCAGGCCTTGCTGCCAGAACTGTTATGTATGATCGCACCTACGATTAACAGCTTTACTCGACTGATCCCTGGTTTCTGGGCCCCTACTGCAGCTAGCTGGGGCGTTGAAAATCGAACCTGTGCGCTGCGGGCCATACCGGGAAATGCCTCATCACAACGAGTGGAGTACCGAATCAGTGCTGCTGATATCAACCCTTATATTGCCATCGCTGCAGCCCTTGGCTCAGGCTTGTGGGGGATTGAACAGCGGATCGAGCCGGACACGGCAATCGTCGGCAATGCTTATGACATCAAGTTCGCGAAAAAACGGCAACTGCCTGCCACCCTCATCGAAGCGGCCGACCGACTCAAACGATCTCACGCTGCCAAAACTTTGTTTGGTGAAGCCTTTGTTGCACATTATGCGGCAACCCGGGAATGGGAAGAGCGTGAATTTCGCAAACACATTACCGATTGGGAAATGAATCGGTATTTTGAAATTATCTAATGCACTCATGGCATCGTGAACAGCCGCCAGATACCGGTCATACACAACATCTGACCTTTTCTAATGATGGTCCTCAATGCCATAGACTTTTGATAAATAATATTTTTATTAACTTATTTTTTATGAAATGTAACCAATGCAATTATTGAAAACGATCTCACCCGTTGATGGCACGCTGTATGTAGAACGTGAATTTGCTACTTCCAGCCATATCAGCTCTGCCTTGCAAGCCTCAGTAACTATACAAAAAAACTGGCAGAATACCGCAATCGAGCAGCGAATAGGCTATTGTTCACGCGCGATAGACTATCTGGTCGCCCACAAAGCCGAAATCGCCGAAGAACTGACCTGGCAAATGGGACGACCCATCCGTTTCTCTCCCTTTGAAATCGATGGTTTGGAAGAGCGGGCGCGCCACATGATCACGATCGCCGAACGCTCACTGGCAACGGTGAAGGTTGCTGAAAAACCCGGTTTCAATCGCTATATCTGCCACCAAGCATTGGGGACAGTATTTGTCATAGCTCCCTGGAACTACCCTTTTCTGACTTCGGTTAATGCCATCATTCCAGCCTTGCTGGCAGGCAATACCGTGATTCTCAAACACTCAGCCCAAACTCCGCTGGTTGCGGAACGTTATAGTGAGGCCTTCGAACATGCTGGCCTGCCTAGTGGTGTCTTTGCGCACCTGCATCTAAACCACCAGGACACGACAAACGTCATCCAGTCCGATGCCATTGACTTCGTAGCCTTCACTGGCTCCGTTCCCGGTGGAGAAATGGTAGAAAAAGCCGCTGCCGGTCGTTTTATTGGTGTCGGGCTGGAACTGGGTGGCAAGGACCCCGCCTTTGTGCGCGCCGATGCAGATCTACAGCATGCGGTCGAAACCATCGTTGATGGCGCCTATTTTAACTCGGGTCAATCCTGCTGCGGTATTGAGCGGGCCTATGTACACCAATCGATTTATGAGGAATTCCTCGAAGCAGCGGCTGTGCTGGTCAGACAATATCAACTAGGCAGGCCCGATCAACAAGCCACCACCCTGGGTCCACTGGTCCGTACCTCTGCCGCCAACTTTGTTCGCACCCAGGTCGCTGAGGCCATCGCTGCAGATGCACGAGCCCTGGTCAACGCAGCGGAGTTTGCCATGGATCAGGCCGACACGCCGTATCTGGCACCCCAACTACTCGCCGATGTAGATCACAGCATGCGGGTCATGACCGAAGAAACTTTCGGCCCGGTGCTCGGTGTTATGAAAGTTGCCAATGATGATGAAGCCATCAGGCTGATGAATGACAGTGAATTCGGACTCACGGCTGCTGTCTTTACCCAAGACCAGGATGCAGCGATTCGTATTGGCAACCGGGTCAATACCGGCACCTGGTTCATGAACCGCTGTGATTACCTGGACCCGGCACTGGCCTGGACCGGGGTTGGTAACTCCGGTCGTGGTTGTACGCTCTCGGAACTGGGTTTTCTGTATCTGACCCGGCCGAAGTCTTTTCATCTGAAAACAACGATTTAAGACATTCACTCACTGGCCTTTTTGAGGATATTAGGCATGCATATGAACTGGAACTACCCCACGGATGTGCGAGTCGGTGCCGGCCGCATTGCTGAGCTGCCTGCGATCTGCAGCGAGCTTGGGATACAGGCCCCTCTATTGGTTACCGATCCAGGTCTGGCACAACTGCCCATGACGGCCTCTGCCATTCAGCACTGCCTTGTTGCAGGCTTGGGCTGTGCCCTGTTCAGTGAAATTAAACCCAATCCCACCGGGTCCAATGTTTCGGCTGGAGTGACTGTTTTTCGAGAGGGCAAGCATGATGGCATTATCGCCTTTGGTGGTGGCAGTGGCCTTGATGCTGCCAAGGCGATCGCCCTGATGGCCGGACAAAGCGGCTTGTCACTGTGGGACCTGGAAGATAGCGGTGACAACTGGACCCGTGCGAATACTTCTGCAATCTATCCCGTGGTAGCCATCCCTACCACTGCCGGTACCGGTTCTGAGGTGGGTCGAGCCTCCGTCATCATCAGCGAACAGGATCATGCCAAGAAAATCATCTTTCACCCAGCCATGCTTCCGAATATCGTACTGCTAGACCCTGAGCTAACGGTGAACCTGCCGGCTGGCTTGACCGCAGCCACCGGGATGGATGCTCTTTCGCACAGCCTTGAAGCCTACTCAAGCCCGTTATACCACCCCATGGCGGATGGTATCGCCATGGAAGGGATCCGCCTGGTGCAGCAATTTCTTCCTGCCGCCGTCACTAATGGCAAAGACCTGACGGCGCGCACCCAGATGCTGGTCGCTTCCAGCATGGGTGCTACTGCCTTTCAAAAAGGCTTGGGTGCCATGCATGCCCTGGCCCATCCACTGGGGGCACTCTATGATGCGCATCACGGTATGCTGAACGCCATTCTCATGCCCTATGTACTGGTCGCAAACCGGGATAAGATCGCGCAGCGGATGAATCGGCTAACGCGTTATCTCGATCTGCCAGAAAGTGGATTTGACGGCTTTCTGCACTGGGTCCTCGAACTCAGAAAAAGCATTGGCATCCCCGCAACACTGAGTGCCATCGGCATTGATGATACTCGTATCGATGAAATCGGCCCCATGGCAGTGGCTGATGCCGCCGCCGGTACCAATCCAATCACCTTTGACGCCCAACAATACAGCGGCATTCTCGCCAATGCCATTAGTGGCCATTACTAAGATGCCAGCAACCACAACGGGTCGGGCCTGACATGAAACTTGGCATCCTCGCCTGCGATCATGTGCTTCCACACCTGCAACCTCGCTTTGGCGATTATGCAGATATGTTCAAGGCTCCCCTGAAACACCACATCCCGAACCTAGTGCTGGCCACGTATTCTCTCTGTGATGGGGTCTTTCCCAAACATGAGGCCGAATGTGACGCCTATCTCGCAACCGGTTCCCGGCAAAGTGTTTATATTGATACTGGCTGGGTCAAACAATTCTCCGACCTGGTTTCCAGACTAGCCCTCCAGAAAATCCCTTTCGTTGGCATATGTTTTGGCCATCAGATGCTGGCACAGGCGTTGGGTGGCACGGTCGAAAGGGCTGGAGTTGGTTGGGGGGTAGGCATCTCAACAGCACAGATTAAGCAATCAAAGTCCTGGATGACCAACGATGCCTCGTCATTAGCCCCCGAATACAAACTAATCATCAGTCATCAGGATCAGATCACCACCCTTCCCGAACATACACAGGTTCTAGCCGCCAACGATTTCTGTCCTTACAGCATGATCCAGGTCGGTGAGCACATGTTAGGCATCCAGGGCCATCCTGAATTCAACAAGGATTACTCCCGTGAATTGATGCTCATCCGCAAAGAAATACTTGGCCCGGAAATATTTACTACGGGCATTCAGTCATTGGGTCTCGAACTCAATGCTGATCTGGTATTCGCGTGGATTGGCCGTTTTTTACTGCAACATTGCCAAGAACGTTACCACACCAACGCATCAATTCGGCCGTAATCCCCACCCAACGCCACTATCACACGGTCCGCGCAGTGTGCCACTGGATGTCCTC